>JAPLKL010000023.1 GCA_026388095.1 Elusimicrobiota bacterium
TCCGGACACAGTTGCTCCGGAATCTTAAGATTCCTCGACCAGACCTGCCCCGGACAGCATCGCACAGAGAACCCTGTCGGGCCCAGGATCGTCGCAGGTCGGTTCCGCTCCGAGAGACTTAGAGAACGTCCGGGCAAGCTTCTTTGACTTTCCCCGGACAGCTCTGGCCCGGACACAGTCCTTTCCGCAGGAGGGTTTATCAGCAGCCTGCTAGCGGCTCGCGGCGTGGGGGACGAACCAGACGAAGTCCGCCATGCCCGAGAGGCCCTCGGGCAAGGAGGCCGGGCACTCCGAGCTCCCTTCGGTGTAGAAGGTCGTTTGGAGAGCGCCGGGTGCCCGCCGGCCGATGCCGAAGGGGATGCCGGCCCCGTACATGACATGGCCGTTGCCCGCCACCACCAGCAAGGCTGAACCGGAGTCCGCGTTGAGGTAGGCCGAGGCGTTGGCGGCCATGACCTCGTTCCAGATCATCATGGCCTGCAGATAGTGCTCCCAGGTCACTCCCGGCATAGCCAGGAGGCGGAACTCTTTTGCCGCCGCCCCATGGCCGCCGAAAGCCGCCTTGAGGAACTCCATATAGCGCGGGTCCTGGGAAAGGGCCATGTCCTTGGGCAGCAGCGCCCTTTCCTCCGGCGTGAGCCCTTCGAGGCCGACGCGCGCCGTCTTGGTGACGAGGCCTCGCGGCGCGTTCAAAGCCAGGGCCTTGAGGCGGTGTTCCCGGATGAGATCGAAGAGCGGCTTGTAGAGCGCGAAGGGGAAGCCCCATTCCTTCTGCCAGTCCGCCTTGGCCAGGAACTCGGCCTCCGAGAGCCGGCCCGCGGCGTAATCGTCGAGCACGCCCTGGAGGGACTCGTTGAGCATCTCGAAGCCGACCGCCACCTTGTCCCCATGGGACGCGGCCAGGGCCTTGAGCACCTCGAGCTGGGCCAGATGGTCGTTGGCCTGGTCGTGCGTCTCGCCGACCGAGACCGCGCGGCTGCGCGCGATGGCCTCGGCCACGGCCTGGGGCGGGGCCGGCTGGCCGGTCGCGCCGGCCAGGACGCAGGCCCCCGGCCCGGAGGAGGGGGCGGCCGGCCCGGCAGGTCCGCGCTTACCGGCCGGGGCCAGCAGGAGCGCGGCGGCCAACACGGCGGAGGGGAGGTCCATCAGCTCTTCTTGGCCGGGGGGCTCGCGATGCCGATGTTCTTCAGGAAGGCCTCATCGTTGGGCTCGCGGCCCAGGAATGCGCGCAAGGAGACCGCCTCCTCTCGCGAGCCGCCTTTCTCCAGGACCTCCCGGCGGTACTCCCGGCCGACCTTCTCGCTGAGCAGGCCTTCCTTGACGAAGCGCGAGAAGCCGTCGAGGGCGTAGACCTCGCTCCAGAGGTAGCCGTAATAGCCCGCGTCGTAGCCCATGAGGTGCGTGAAGCTCGCCTCGGGAGTGGTCTGCGCGCTCATGGGGATCAGGGAGACCTCCTTCATGAGCTTGCCGTAGAGGGCCGTGGTGTCCGGGAGCTCGGCAGCGGTATGCAAGGTCATGTCATAGGTGGCGAAGAAGTTCTGGCGCAGGTAGACCAGGCCGGAGTCCGCGTTCTTGGCGGCCAGGAGCTTGGCGATGAGCGCCTTGGGCAGCTTCTTGCTCCGGTCCTGGTAGAAGCCGGAGACGCGGTTGAGGACCTCTTCCTTCCACACCCAGTTCTGGAACATCTGGGAGGGGGACTCGACGAAGTCGCGGGCCACGGAGCTGCCGGAGAAGCGCTGGTACTTGGCTCGCGTGAGGGTCTGGTGCATGATGTGGCCGAACTCGTGGAACAGGGTCTCCACCTCGGAGTGCGGGATGGTCGAAGGCTTCTCCGCGGTGGGCTTGTCGAAGTTGGCCACGATGGCGCTGACGGGCTTCTCATAGGAGCCGTCCGGCAGCTCACGGCCCTGCAGCAAGGTGAAAGCGGCCGCGTGCTTGTACTTGCCCTCGCGCGGGTAGAGGTCCATGTAGAACTGCGCGAGCTTGACCCCGGTGCGGGAATCCGAGATCTCGAACTGCTTGACGTCAGGATGCCAGGCCCGGGCCGGCGCGACCTCGGAGAAGGTCAGGCCCAGGACCTCCTGGTAGATCTGCAGCATCTGCTCGACAACCAGGTCCGTGGGGAAGTAGGCCTTGATCTGCTCCTTGTCCACCTGGTAGCGCTTCTTCATGAGCTGGTTGTGGTAGTAGCGCCAGTCCCAGGCGTGCAGGACGCCGTCCGACTTGGCTCCCTCCACCTGCTTCTTGAGCGCCAGCAGGGCCTGCAGCTCCGGGCGGCCCTTGCGGTAGAGCTTCTCGCGCAGGCCGGAGAGGAAGTTCAGGACTGTGTCTGGATCGCCGGCCATGCGCTCTTCGAGCACGTATTCGGCGTGGTTCTTGTACCCCAGGAACTTGGCCGCGCTGTCGCGCAGCTTCAGGATCTCGGCCAGGCGCTTCTTGTTGGCCTCGCCGCCGCGGCTGTCGAATTTGGTCTCCAGGATGCGGCGCGCCTGCGGGTCCTGGGCGTTCTCCATGAAGGGGAAATAGTCAGGGTAGTCCAAAGAGACCTTGTACTTGCCGCCCTCCTTGGGCAGGCGCTTGAGCATGTCGGCGGGCAGCCCGGCTACCTGAGCCTCGGTGAAGAGCGCGGTGTCCTTGGTCTCGGAGACCTCCTTGGTGAAGTCATTGGAAAGCTCCACGATCTTCTGGCGCATGGCCTTGAGCGTCTCCCGGTCGGCCGGCGGCAGGCCCAGGCCGCTGCGCTTGAAGTCGAGCAAGGTCTTCTCCGCGAGGCGCGTTTCCTCGGGAGGCAGGAGCTCGCCGCGGTCCGCGGCGGCCTGCAAGGGCTTGAAGAGGTCCTCGCGGCTGAAGACGTCAACGAGATACTTGGAGATGTCCGTGTCGCAGGCCAGGCCCGCGTCGCGCACGGCCTTGTCCACGGCCACCTGGCCCAGGAACATGGGCGCCGCGGTCTCGTCCTGGAGGTCGGCCAGGACGTCCGAGAAAGTGACGAAGGTGTTGGCGAAGGCGGGCCGGGCTACGGTCGCCAGCGCCTTGAGGCGGTCTTCGGCGCGCGCCTTGGCCTGCCGGCAGGCCTTGCCGACCTGGTCGGCCGTGAGACCGAAATCCAGCGGGCTGGGGGCCGCGGCGGCGTGGAGGCTTGGGGCGCGGAGGATGAGGGCGGCTATGATGACGCAAGTGCGCATGGGATGTCTCCTAGGTCTTGGTCTTGCCGTAGAACTCGTTCCAGGCCTTCCGGCACGGGCACCAGGTGCCGTGCCAGTTGATGAGGCGGCCGAGGGGCCGGTCCGGATGCTCGCGCGCCCAGCGGCAGGCGGGGCAGTTCTCGCAGTGGTCGGCCAAGAGCCGCTTGAGGTCCATGGCGGGCAGATTCTGCCATTAATGGAGGATACGCGCAACCGGGTTTGATATGATGGATATATGAGGCAGGCTCTCCGGGCTTTTCTGGCCGCTGCGCTGGCAGGGCTCGTGCTGACTTGCGCCTGCGCCAGGCCCGCAGCCGAGAAGCCCCAGCCCGCGCCCGCGGTCAAGCTCAGGCTGCTGCAGGCGCCGCTGGCCGAGTTGGACGGCTGGAGCGGCCTGCGGGGCAAGCTCGTGGTCGTGGAGTTCTGGGCCACCTGGTGCGACTCTTGCGTGGAGGAGCAGCCCCATCTCAACGCGCTGGCCGAGAAGTTTCAGGGCCGCCCCGTGCAGTTCCTGTCCGTGACCGCGGATTCCGAGAGCGAGGTACGGAAATTCCTCAAGACGCACCGTCTGGCGGGCTGGATCGGGCTGGACCTGGACGGCGCCGCTTCAGAGGCTTTCGGCGTGCACGGCCTGCCCCACACCGTGATCCTCAACGCCCAAGGCGAAGTCCTGGGCGAGACCTACCCTGAGCTGCTCACCGCGGAGCGGCTGGAAGCCATGCTCGCGGGCGCCAAGTCCTGAATCAGCCGTGCAGTATCCCGGTGGCGAAGAGCAGGGCTATGGCCACGCCCAGCAGGGACTCTCCCGCGATGAACCCCGAGGCCACGGTGACCACGTACTTGTCCGCGAGCGCCGGCTTCTTCACCTCGAGGACCGTGGTGATGGCCGCTCCGATGAACATGGAGAGGACGTTGTAGAACGGGATCACGAAGGCCAAGCCCAGGCCCATGGCCGAGGGGATGAACTTGTGGTATTTCGGGAAGAGCCGCTCCAAGGTCGGTATCAGGATGCCCAGCAAAGCGCCGATGAGCAGGCCCCAGCGGGCCGTCGGGTGCAGGGCCTCGAAGCCGTTGGCCAGCAGGCGCGCCACCGCGGCCCAGATCTGGGCTGAGGGCGCGGGCCACTTGTCCGAGCCCAGCACCTCAGCGGTGGGCACCAGCACGTAGAAGGCCGGGACCACCACCACCAGCCCCGCGAAGACCCCGATGAGCTGGGAGAGGAACTGCTTGCGCGGGTTGGCGCCCAGGATGTAGCCGGTCTTGAGGCTGGTCAGCAGGTCCGCCGAGGCGCCGGCCGCGCCGGCCGTGACGCTGGCGGTCATGAGGTTGGTGGTGATGTTCGAAGGGGCGAGCACGCCGAACATGAGCTGGGTGATCTTGCCCATGGCTCCGATGGGCGTGGTGTCCGTCTCGCCCGTGGCGCGGCAGGCCACGATGGAGAGGAAGAAGGTCATGGCCACGGCCACGAATCCCATCCACCAGCTCGTGCCGAAGGAGAAGTTGAGCACCGCCATGCAGCCCAGGCCGGAGACCGCGAGCCCGGTGAGGAACCACGACGAGGGGACCTCGATGCCCGCCAGCTGGTCGACGGCCTTGGTCGCCTTGGGGAAGAAGATGTCGGTGATGCCGGAGAGGGCCCGCAGGACGGTGCGCCACTGCAGGGCGAACATGAACAGGCCTGAAGTGGCCATGAGCGAGGCGCCGGTCCAGGTGCTCCAGCGCACGATCTCCCGGTAGCCCAGCTTCGGATCGATGGCGCCGATCGCCGCCATCTTCGGAGCCAGCACCCCGTAGTTGATGATCCCGCCCAGGAGCATGGACCAGCCCACCTTCCAGCCGATGATGGCGCCGGCCGCGATCATGATGGTGGAAGGCTCGAACGAGAGGGTGAGCTTGCTCATCGGGTAGCCGCCGATCGGCCAGGGCAGGTTCCACATGCCCGGGATGATGAAGGGGAAGGGCTTGCCCGAGTCGCGGCACCAGGCCACGATGGCGCCAAGGAACCCCGCGATGCCCAAGGACTTGGCTTTGTCCGTGGCATCGCGGCCCTTGGTGTGCAGGCTCTTCAAGACCTCGGCCGCGGCGATGCCGCTGGGGAACTTGAGCTGCTCGACGTTGATCATCTGCCGCTTCATGGGGATGGACATGAAGCAGCCCAGGCCCGATAGGAAGATGGTCCAGCAGGTCAGCGGGATCCAGCCGATGTGGTGGCCGGTCACGATGAGGTAGGCCGCGATGGCCGAGGTCATGGTCCCGCCCGTGGAGTAGCCGGCGGATGAGGCCGCGGTCTGCATGCAGGTGTTCTCCAGGATGGTGAACTCGGTCATCTTCGGCATGACGGCCTGCAGGATCTGGCAGATGGCGTAGGAGAGGATGCAGGCCGTGATGGCCACGCCCAGGCCCCAGCCGGTCTTGAGGCCCACGTAGAGGTTGGACAGGGACATGAAGGCGCCCAGCAGGGCGCCCATGAGCATGGCCCGCCAGGTGAGTTGCGGCATGTCGCCGCGATAGACGTGCTTGAGCCAGTGCGCTTCGATCTGCTCCGGGGTGCGCTTGCTCTTGGTCTCGGGGCCCTCCTGATCCGGCAGCTCCGTGAACTCCTCGCCCATGGTCTCCACATGGGGGACGTGGTCTTCGTGTCCCGGGTGGGCAGGATTCTGATTGGTCATGGGGTCTCCTAGGAGCGGCGCCGAAGCCCCAAGATTATAAACGATTTTAACTGGAATTGATCTGGGCAAAATAATGCCGGCTAGGTCCCTTGACACACTGAGCCCGTCTCTTTACACTTTTGGATATGCTCCGGTCCGCGTTGCTGGTCCTGAGTGTCTGCTCGGCCGTGCCGCTTTGGGCCGCCGGCCCGGAGACCGAGCGGGCCTTGGTCGAGCAGGGCTTCGGCGTGGCGCCGGCCTTGCCGCCGCTCCACATCCAGTCCGCGCCGCCCCCTCATACCAGGCTGCCGCAGATCCGCTCCGCCCTCGATTTCAGCGGCGTCCAATGGCCGGCCGAGCTGACCGAGGCGGACCGCATCGCCTTCGAAGTGGCGCTCAACATCTCGGGCAGCTTCGAGGGGGATGACGGCTGGGTCAACCTCACCAACGATTTCGACGGCCAAGGCCTGAGCCTCGGCCTGCTCAACCAGTGCCTGGGCCAAGGCTCTCTGCAGCCTCTGCTCATCGCGATGCGCGACCGGCATATGGACCAGATGAGCGTCGTCTTAAGCACCGCGCACCTCGCGAGCCTCTCAGGCATGCTGAGCCAATGGCAGAGCTCGATGACCGTCCAGTCGGCTTCCGAGCCGCGGCTGTCCTGGCTCGACGAGACCGCCGGCCCGTTCCAGGCGCAGGGCTTCGACCCCGACCAGGCCAGCGTGGCCTGGGCCAGGGCGAACCTCTACACCGACGGCGGCAAGAGCTTCGACCCGGTCTGGAAGCAGGAGCTCACGGCCCTGGCGAACAATCCGGAATATGTCACTCTGCAGATCAATGCGGCGTTGGGCTATCATGCCAAGGCCGCGGCCTATGAGTCCCAGGTGGGCGTGCGCCAGCTGCGGGCCTACCTGATGCTCTTCGACGTCGTGGTCCAGAACGGGGGCCTCTATCCTGACGACCTCGCCGACTACGCGGCCTATGTGAAGGCGAACCCGCACGCCACGAGCACGCAGAAGCTCCAGAAGCTGCTGGCGCTGCGCCTGCGCCACGTCCGGGCCAAGTACGTCGCGGACGTGCGTTCCCGCAAGGGCGCCATCATCACCGGCACCGGCGTCGTGCATGGCGTCAAGCGCGACCTGCCGGCCGAGTATGTCTACGATCCGCTCTGGGTCTACCGATGACCGCCGCTTTCCTGCCGAGGCCTTTGCGCTCCCTGCTGAGCAAAGTCCAGGACTGCCTCGGGCTGAGCCCCTGGGCGGTCCGCCCGGGCGGCACGGGCAGCTTGCGCATCCCGCCGGCCGAGGAGACCAGGGCCAGCGTGGCGCGGTTCCGGGAATCCGCGGAACGATATTTCCTGCTGGATTTCGCGCGGGACCGTTTCGTCCAGAGCCGCTTCCTGCTCGCGGCCGCCCGTCTGCGCAAGCGCCGCCGGCGGAAGTGATCGTCCCGGCAGTCCTGAAAAGGCCTGCGCAGGCCTCCGCGGATTGGTATAATAGGTATGGCGTTCAAGAGCGGACTCCGGAGGAATGCAATGGCTTACAAGATCAGCGAGAAGTGCAACGCGTGCGGGACCTGCTTTGAGACCTGCCCGTCCGAGGCCATCGTCAAGGCCGAGCCCCAGTACAAGATCGATGCGGAGAAGTGCATCGACTGCGCGGCCTGCGAATCGGCCTGCCCCGAAGGCGCCATCTCCGCCGGCTCCTAAGAGCCTACCTGCGCCCGTCGTAGAGCGGTTTGCACGCTGCGGTGTCCCTCAGACTGCGTCTGGGGGACTTCGCTATTTTCAGGAGCAGGGCCAGGAATTCCCAGGGGCTGTACAGATAGAACTTCCGGCCTGAGCTGACGTGCGGGGCTCCGGTGAGGATGATGAAGCCCAGGCCCCGGGGCTTGCCCCAGCGCTTGAGGTCTCGGCTTAGGCCCACTTCCTCGCCCGCGGCCAGGTCGGGAGGAAAGCCCCCGACGTCCCGGAAGGCATCGGCGCGGCAGAAGACGAAGGAGCCGGCGGCCCACTTAAGGCTCCGGGACAGCAAGGTCCAGAGCCGGACCGCCAGGACGCCCCACCAGGGCTTGCGGTCGAAGTCGATGACCGAGCCGCCGCCCACCCAGCGCCCGCCCGCCGCGGCCGCGAGCATCGCGCGCAGGGTCGCGGCCGACAGCAGCGAGTCCGCGTCGATGAAGAGCAGCCACTCGCCCGAGGCCGCGGCCGCGCCCGCGTTGCGCGAGCGCGAGATGCGGTTGGCCGGCTCGAAGACGACCGTGGCCCCGGCCTCTTTGGCGATGCGGGCCGTGGCGTCGGTGGAGTTGTTGTCGCAGACCACCACCTCGTAGTCGGCGAGGCCGCAGGCCGCGGCCGCTTCGCGCGCGCTGCGCAGGCAGCCGGCCAGCAGTTTCTCCTCGTTGAAGGCGGGAATGACGATGGAGAGCTTCATGGGCGGGCCGCATGATATCAAATCCGGCCGCATTGTGGCCGTTAAGCGAACTCCGCACCGCAGGTGCGGAGTCCAGCGGCCCCCCTCGGAGGGGGGCCGCTGTTCCGTCGGGGTGGCAGAGGCTAAGGCTTGCCGGCGACCTTCTCGATGCAGGCCGCGGCGTCGTGGGCGGGCGAGTTGACCAGGGGGGAGACTTCGTAGGCGTCGAGCAGCTCGTCATGGCAGGGGATCAGCAGCCGCCGGATGTCCTTGGGGTCGGCCTTGGCGTCGAGCCAGGGGTCCTCGGCGCCGGGGTCGAGGATGACGGGCATGCGGTCGTGGATGGCCTTTAACGCGCCGGCGGCCGGGGTCGTGATGATGGTAAAGGTCCGGAGCTCCTTGCCCTCGGGGCCCTTCCAGTGGTCGTAGAGGCCGGCCATGGCGAAGGGCTTGCGGCTCTTGAGGACGATGCGCATGGGGGTCTTGGTCTTGGCGCCGGGGGGCTTGGCCCATTCGTAGAAGCCGTCGGCGATGACGAGGCAGCGCTTGTGCTTGAAGGGCTCGCGGAAGCTGGGCATGTCGCAGACGGTCTCGCAGCGGGCGTTGATCATTTTGTGGCCGATGGAGGGGTCTTTGGCCCAGGAGGGGATGAGGCCCCAGCGGTAGAGCCGGAGGGCGCGGCCGTTGTCGTCGACGATGACGGGGGCGTCCTGGGTGGGGGCGATGTTGTAGCGGGGCTTGAGGTCAGCGGGGGCGTCGGTGAAGTGGAAGCGCTCCTGGAGGGTCTTGAGGTCGAGGCATTGGGTGTAGCGGCCGCACATGGGTTGAGTTTAGCGTTTTGAGTCGAGGGATTCCAACGATGCACCTTACCTTCAAAGAACTCCGCGCCGCAGGCGCGGAGTTCGGCCGGCCCCTATGAGGGGGTCTCGATTTAAGCTGCTCCGGCTTAATTCCTATTGTAGCCGCGTTCGCGACTGAGGAGCACATCCTTCCAGTATTTCTCTCTTTGAATGATGAAGTCGTCATCGGTCTTCATAGAGAAATATTCCAGTAGTGCAAACCGGAAATTCCTCTTAGCGTACTTCAATCCTCGTCGGGAGATTAATCTTGTCAGCTCGTCAGTATATCCGTGCCCGGTCCCAATATAGCACTCCCACCTGGACAGGACGCCAGATGCCCCATACGCTGAGCCGACGTATCGCTTTCCGTTCCGTCTGTTGGTAATCAGATACACGCCTTTGGCATTCTCCAGGGCTGTCCTCCAATCGGGACGTTGATGCAGGACTTGCTCCAGCCTTGGAAAATCAACATCGATGCGATCATACCCGGGGAAAACTTCGCCGGTATAGGGCGCGGCGAGAATCTCAGTAACGATGAACTTGTTGTAGTACTTCTCAAGGTTGAAAGCTTTTGCTCGACCGGGGCGTTTCAAGGACAATTTCAGACGGCCGATGAATGGTTTGCTCTCCGCCAGCAATTCAATCCTATAGCCATAGTCATTCCTGACTGGCTTTCGGGAAATGACCCGATATGCTCCACCGAAAAGCCACCGCTCCTTCTCTGGATAGAAATCTATGAAGGCGAGGATGAAATCCCGACCAAAATCATTTCTCGTTCCACACCATCTGTTCCAACCTTCCCATTCCTTCCGATCGCGTACAAAGACATCGAGCGGTTGGTGCGTCCCATTCCAGCATGCCAGATGGAGTTTGTACTGTTCGGGATTCCTTATCGGGTAGATTTCCGACAGCTTGATTTCCATCTCAATCTCCTGACCAGAGGTGGCCTTTCATGAGCCTGATTGGCGTTGGTAGAGATATTTTTGGAAGCCGCAGAAAACCCGGCCGATGTCCTCCGGCCGGCCAAGGTCGGCCACAGCGTCCGCTAGGGAGTCGTGGTACTTCAGGCGGAGCAGCGGCGTCAACTTCTCTCGGTCGAGTTCATCAACACCTTCGCTGACATAATGCTGCAGTACAAAATCGAGGAAGGCCTGCTGCTTGGCACTGAAATGGGAGCCGATATCGGTCTTCGCATTCGCTGCGCGGACCTCGCGAGTGACGGGGGGCAGAGCATAGGCCACGTGCGCGAGCACGTCAAAGATGTCGCTATTCTCGGCGTCGATGATCTTCTGCATCTCGGCTAGTTGCTCGTGGCCGAATCCATTCTCGGCCAGTCCTTCCAAAAGCCTCTTGCGCGTGTCAGGGGCGCTCCATATTGCCCGAAGCTCGGCTTCATTCTTGAAGAACTCTGGCAATTTGCCGAATAACATCTCCAAGAACTGCTGTGCGGACATGGGTGTGCCGTCAGGATGCCAGAAGGTCGTGCAAGTCATGTGCTGAATGTTCCGAGCCTTCCCATCGGCCAGCTTCACCTTCGCCTTCTTCTTGCAGACGCACGGGCGTTTGCCGCATTTCGGGCAGACCCCCCGATCACATTTGCAGGGGCGTTCACCGCAGATCGGGCAAGGTCCCGGTTCTGTTTTCTTGCATATGCACGGGCGGCGGCCGCATTTTGGGCATATCTCGGGTTCAAGCGGCTCGCCGTCCCATTCGGGGTCGTTGAAATGAAGGTGAGCCTTCACGAAGTCGTAGATCGTGAAATAGGCCTTGTCCTCGTAAAGCCGCGTGCCGCGCCCGATGATCTGCTTGAACTCGATCATGGAGTTGATTGGACGCATCAGGACGATGTTGCGAATGTTGCGGGCGTCCACCCCGGTCGAGAGCTTTTGCGAGGTGGTCAGGATGGTGGGGATGGTCTTCTCGTTGTCCTGGAAATCGCGCAGATGCTGCTCGCCAAGGTCGCCGTCATTGGCCGTGACCCTCTGGCAATAGTTCGGGTCCTTGCTGGTCTTCATCTGGTTGATCAGGTCGCGTACGGCCAGGGCATGGTCTTGGTTGGCGCAGAAAACCAGGGTCTTCTCGCTCTGATCGATCTGGTCCATGAACACCTTGACCCGATGGGCCTCGCGCTCCTTGATCTCGATGACCTTGTTGAAATCGGTTTCTGTATAGAGCTTGCCGGCCTCGATCTGACCCTCCACCACGGTGTCGTCCGGGGTATAGACATATTCGTCGAGAGTGCTGGATATCTCCCTGACCTTGAACGGCGTCAGGAAGCCATCGTTAATCCCTTCCTTGAGCGAATAGATGTAGACCGGGTCGCCGAAGTAGCGGTAGGTGTCGGCGTTCTCCGTGCGGCGAGGGGTGGCTGTGAGGCCCAGCTGCACGGCGGGGGCGAAGTATTCCATAATGCCGCGCCAGTTGCTCTCATCGTTGGCACCGCCGCGATGGCATTCGTCTATGACGATGAAGTCGAAGAAGTCGGGGGGATATTCGCCGAAGTAGGGCGAGGGCTTGCCGTCCCTGATTGGCCCGGTCATGAAGGTCTGGAAGATGGTGAAGAATAGGCTGCCGTTCTTGGGGACCTTACCCTTCTTGCGGATATCGGCGGGCGAGATGCGGACGAGCGCGTCCTCGGGGAAAGCTGAGAATGCATTGTAAGCTTGGTCTGCGAGGATGTTGCGGTCGGCCAGGAACAAGATGCGCGGACGGCGAGAGGGGTCGCGACTCAAATTCCAACGGGAGTGGAAGAGCTTCCAGGCGATTTGGAAGGCGATGAAAGTCTTGCCGGTGCCGGTGGCGAGGGTCAGCAGTAGGCGGTTGTCCCCGGCGGCGATGGCTTGGAGCGCGCGGTCGATGGCGATATCCTGATAATAGCGGCTTGGGTGAGAGCCGCCTTTGTCCTCGTAGGCGACGGTGGTGAAGCGGTCTCGCCAGGCGTCGACCTGCGCAAAGGTAAGGTCCCAGAGTTGATCCGGGGTGGGGAAGCGGGGAATCTCGCCTTCCTGTCCAGTATCCATGTCGATGCGGTAGAAGCCGCGGCCGTTGGTGGAGTAGGCGAATCTTACGGCAAGTTTGCCGGCGTAGTTCTTGGCCTGGCCCACACCCTCGGTCAATTCTGCATCGTAGGGTTTGGCTTCGATGGCAGCGAGCTTGGTGTTGCGGTATTCAAGGACGTAGTCGGCGGTGAGAGGTTTGCCGCGGCGGCCGTGGCCTTCGATGCGGCCGAGGGTGATGGAATATTCGCGCCGGATGCGACTGCCGTCGACGACGCCCCAGCCGGCGGCTTTGAGGGCGGGGTCGATGTGCTCGGCGCGGGTTTCGGCTTCGTTCATAGCTAAAGGATTCCGCTGAAGGCTTGGTGCAGGAGTGAGTCCTTTAGTTCCTCCAGGGAGGCAAGTTTCTGTCGGTATACGGACTCGAGATGCTTGGTCTCTTGGTGTAAGGAGTCGAGCTGAGCTATGATTGCTCGCTGTTCCGTCCGGTCAACAGGGAATGGGATCAAATTGCTCAAGATGCGTTTCGGCGCTGTGTGTTTTACCATTGTTCCAGTCGCCGACCTCTTGATATTTGTCAGGAAGCAATCGGTCATCATGAAATAGTAGAGGAAACGCTTTTCGAGACGGTCGTTGGAAAAAACCACCCGGCCTATCCGCTGATTATGCAGCACGTTGTCGGTCTCGACGAAGGCTGGTTTGCCGAGAATCTTCATCTTCGACGAGAGGTCGGTCATCACAACAACCAAGTCGCCCACGCGGAATAGGAACTCGGGAAGTGGTCTGCCGCGAAATCGTTTAGTGTTCTTCTCGTTGAATAGGAGCTTGCCATCCTCTGTGAAGTTTCCCGGGGTGACAATCAGCGGATTGCCCTTGGGGACGCCACTGGAGAACTCCGCGCCATCAAAGGCAAAGCCATGCTTCACATCACAGATTGCGCCAACTCGGTCTTCCAACCAGCCCTTACCCCGTTTGGAAAAGATCGAATTGAGATGGCTCCTGAACAGCCCGCGGACATTTTGGAAGTTCTTCTCGGCATTCGCTTTGGCCGTTGCGACGCCGGCAAAAGCTTTGTCGAGCATGCCAACGATGCGCCGTTGTTTGGACAGTGGCGCGATTGGGATTTCAATCTCCCTAATGAGTCGCATAGTAAGTCCGCGTCGTTCGTTCCCGTCATCGCCGGTCATCCGCCGGATTTCTTCATACCGGCCGTGGAGGTTGGCGTATAGATATTCCGGGAGAAGTCCCTTCGGATCTGTTGGAGAAATACTAACCAGCGACTGATTGCAGGTCGCTCGCGTTCGCAACAAGGCGACCGTTCCCCGCGTCCTGCCTTGGCCGTTCAGCGCAATCAATACCGAGTTTACGGGAAGAAGCTTTGCATTGGAGTTGCGCATGCCGGCTTCTGTTATCCTGCCTTCGCAATCGGTGATTTCCTTCTTGTGGATATCACCAGAAACTAGCCATTTGATGCCGCCGCCAAAATATTCTGGCTTGGCCCTGCTCGGCGTTCCGCCCGTGACCAGATGGCAGACGTCGCCAATTTTCGTTGTCCGCCATCCCCTAGTCATAGAAGTGCTTTGATTCTTCCCAACGCGGCGGCGCTCTCAGCATCCAGAGCGGCGATATCCTTTAAGATATCCTTCGGGCTGCGGTGCTTCACTTCCTCGCCGCCGTCGGGGTTTCTCGCGGACAGGTCGAAGGTCTCTTGGTCAATGGACTTGGCATCCACCATCCATGACTTCGGTGAGGCGGCAAAGGTCCTCTGCATTTTTACAAACTCGGCCAGGTCGTCATCGTTGAGCGGGTTCGTTTTGCCGAGGTTTCGGCCCGGGTCGAGCTGATAAAACCAGATCTTTCGCGTGGGCGCTCCCTTCTCAAAGAAAAGAACCACGGTCTTCACTCCGGCGCCCTGGAAAGTCCCACCAGGGCAATCAAGCACCGTGTGAAGGTTGCACGATTCCAGCAGGAGCTTCCGCAGACTCGTGGAGGCATTGTCTGTGTTCGAAAGGAAGGTATTCTTGATGACCACGCCGGCCCGGCCGCCGGCCTTGAGCATCTTGATGAAGTGCTGGAGGAAAAGGAAAGCCGTTTCTCCCGTGCGGATGGGGAAGTTCTGCTGTACCTCCTTGCGCTCCTGACCACCGAATGGCGGGTTGGCCAAGATCACCTGATATCGGTCTTTTTCTTGGATGTCGGCCAGGTTCTCCGAGAGCGTGTTGGTGTGGATGATGTGCGGGGCCTCGATGCCATGCAGAATCATGTTCATGATCGCGATGACATAAGCCAAAGACTTCTTCTCTTTCCCGTAAAAAGTGCGGGTCTGGAGCGTGTCTAGGTCCTTGGTCGTCAGGCCCTTGCCTGCAGATAAATAAACGAAGGACTCGCACAGGAAGCCTGCGGAGCCAGCCGCGCCGTCGTAGATGCGGTCGCCAATCTTCGGCTTGACCACCTTGATTATGGCGCGAATCAGAGGGCGCGGCGTGTAATACTCTCCTCCGTTTCGGCCAGCGTTGCCCATGCGCCTGATCTTGTCTTCGTAGAGATGCGAGAGCTCATGCTTTTCCGTCTGCGAGCGAAAGCGCAGTTCGTCTATGTGGTCAATAATCTCGCGAAGGTTGTAGCCGCTTTGGATCTTGTTCTTGATCTCGCCGAAAATCTCCCCGATCTTGTATTCGATGGTGTTCGGCCCGCTGGCCTTTTGCTTGAAGCCGTGGAGGTAGGGGAAGAGCTTCTGGTTTACGAAGTCGCGGAGGTCGTCGCCGGTTTTGGCCGCGTTGTGGTCCAGCTTGCCGTCCTTGCCCTTGGGCGCGGCCCAGGAGTCCCAGCGGAAGGCCTTGTCGAGGATGAAGGAGTATCTCTTGCCTTCCAATGCAGCCTCGGTCGCCTTGTCTTGTTCGAGGCCGTCGAGGTACTTGAGGAACAGCAGCCAGGAAGTCTGCTCGGTATAGTCGAGCTCCGTGGTGCAGCCGGCCTCTTCGCGGAGAACGTCGTCAATTTGTTTGAAGGTTTGTTCGAACATGGGTTCTTAGGGAATCCTCTCAGCCGGTATCTGCTAAGTATTGGTACGCTATGATACCATGCTGGGAAGCCGGTGGAATACCCATGCAATGCCTGGGTCTTGACTATTATCATATGATAACCTATACTTGATAACACGACAGGAAGGGACAAAGGTTGCCATACGCCAAGCGCGAAGACGTTGAATCCTTTTTGGCCAAGCTGCACCATGCCATCCAGTCAGGATTTTACGTCGTAGACCGCGACAAGAACTTTAACTTCTTGCTGCTTCATGGCTTTTCCGTGCAGGATCGCAGAGAAGCTATCGAGTCGTTGTGCGTCGAGAACTACTTCGGGGGTCCTGAGAAAGACAGAGATTTCCCGGCCCAGCCGGCCTGCATTTGGAAGTTCGCCGTGACCCTAGAAGGCGTCGACATCTACATCAAGTTGAAGATAGTCGAAGAGGGGGCCAAGGTCAGAGTCAAATGCTTGTCCTTTCATGAACCGGAGCAGCCAATTACCCATTACCCGTATAAGAGGTGACTGCCATGGAAACCGGATTCTGCCCACATTGCGAGAAGACCACCACCGTGACGCTGCATAAGCGCGACGAGAACGTTCGCGTTAAGAAGGCCGAGGTGGTCATCAATGCGTCCCTTTATGTCTGCGACGCCTGCAAGAAGGAATTCGCGACGGAGGCGCAAGAAGAGGCCAATGTCGGGAAGGCCTATGACGAGTATCGGAGGAGGGAGAAGCTGCTTGCGCCGGCAGCCATTCGTTCGATTCGCCGACGCTATGGGCTAAGCCAAACCGATTTTAGTTCCTGGCTCGGTTGGGGGGAAATCACGGTGCACCGATATGAGAATGGCGCGCTTCCCGACGCCGCCCATAATGAACTTCTGTGGCTATTGGCGAATCCCCAAAACGCCAAAGCCCTTCTTGAGCGGAATGAGCGGAACCTTAACCCGGCTACTGCCCGTATGTTGAAAACAAAAATCGCGGAATTGCTTAATACGACTGGGATGGATTTGATCCTGGGGGACATAGGGGACTATCTGAGCGTCTCGGAGCCCTCTCAATTCAACGGGAACCGTAAATTCGATATCGAGCGGTTTGAGAACCTCGTGCTCTATGTGTTGAACAAGACGAAGACTTGCTACAAGACAGGGCTCAACAAGTTCCTGTGGTATGTCGATTTTGGCGCGTTTCGGGATCTGGAATTGTCAATCACGGGGAGTCAATATTTGCGATGGCAATATGGCCCGGTCCCCGATGGCTATGAGATTCTTTATGCTGGGATGATCTGCAAGAAGCTCTTCGCGGTTGATGAGACCATCATGCATAACCAGCCGTGTGAGAAATTCCATTCCGCGAAGCCTCCAAAGACGGCAATGTTTACGCGAGAGGAACTCTCCGTCGTCGATGCGTGGATATCGACACTAAAGAATAAGTCGTCTGGAGATCTGATGGAATTGTCTCATAATGAAAAAGCTTTCTCTGAGACGGGACATTGCAAACCGATCTCCTACCATTTCGCAAAGGATTTGAAGCTCGCGTGCTCTCGTAAGGTCGCCTAGGGGGAGATTGAAGTCAAGCAAGCCACTATTGGAACGGCCTCATGATTGACGAAGGAATTCGAAGTGATGTTTTCGATAAGACTCGCGGACGGTGCTATTATTGCGACAAGGCATTGAGTTTTTATAATCGCGACAGACGTGGCCGGGGGGCTTGGGAAGTTGAGCATTTGACCCCTCGGGCAAAGGGCGGAACCGACCACTTGAACAATCTCGTCGCCGCCTGCTGGCCCTGCAACCTTGAGAAGGGCACTCGTGCGTCACGCTCCCATCGCCAAAAAATGGTACCCGTTCTCTCGGCGAGGACGAGCAGGCGCCGCTGGCGAATCGCTGACGGAGCGTTGCTGCTGGGCCTCATCGTCGCTGGAGTGGTCGGCGCAGTCATGATGTCCAAGGTTCCCGAACAAGAGGCTCAGGGGAGACTGTTGGAGGACGAGCGAAAGCGGTTCTTCTGGAAGATGATTCTGATTCCCGCGTTTGCATGCTTGGCCATCGTCGTTCTCGTTGTCGTCGTGAGGGAGATGTCCCGTAACGCGTGAATCCTGCCTCGTTCGCTATAGGAGTTATTGCAATTCCAATCTGTTTTATTTAGAGCGATTATGATCGAAGATGCCACAAATAGGGCAGTCGCCATAGGCATTCGCAACCAGGAAATCGAGAAACTCGTAAGCAACTGGTGTGCGCACGCGAGTGTAGAACGGTCGCCGCTTGGGGGCGTCGGCGTGGTCGAGCAAATGACCGGGTTGCCTATCGGAATGCGATTTGTGCGCTGCCAATTCGCAGTTCATCCAAGCATGTCCTCGATGAACCTGGAGTCGGTAGCCCTTGGGTTTTACGCGGAGAATTGTATCGGATGTGAGCATAGGAGAGCTGTCGGGTTATCCAACATTTCAATCCTCTATGGGAAATTGGAGGATGATCGGAAGCAAGCGGAGCAGGCGCGCGCGGCAGCGATGGCGGCCGCGCAAGAAGCGACTCGACTGCGCAAAGAGCGCCGTGCAAGCAACAGAAATCCGAAAGATGGTATGCGCGAGCGTATTATCACGCTGATTGACGAGATTGATGCGGGGGATATCGTTACTGCAGGGCGAGAACTGGGGTCAATCGCGGAGAACGCGCCTGGCCGATTTGATGCGCCAATCGTTGACATGCTCTTTGAGCTCGTTGATCTGGGAGGCGGTGGGGTGGAGGTCGGACTAACAACGTCGCGCCGAATCTCACCCAGCGACCCACGATTGGTCCCTGCTGCTTTGAAGGCGCTAGAAAAAGGCGGCGCCAGACTCGCAGCTGGTGAAATAGTCGAGACCTCCCTTTTGCCGGAGCATTGTGGATATCTTGAGGGCGCGGTATGGGGTTTGATTGAACTTTGTGCTCCACCACGCGTCGCTTTTTTGGAAAGGTCCGTCACGTTGTATCCGGGCCCATTAATTAAGGCATTCGAAACGTGCCGAGTAGTCGTGATAAGGAGGTTAAAGGAGTTTCTCAAGGAAGATCAGAAGATAGTACGCATTGCGGCCTGCCGCGCAATTGAACGCTTGCTGCAGCATGACTCCTCTATCGTTGATGAGATTGTTCCGGAGTTGCTGGCCTCGATCGGGCTCCCGGATGACCCGTACGACGACGGCTCTGCGGCCAGTCATGCCACCGATGCGTTGGCGGTAGCCATGATTCGAGAACCAGCAAAGGTCGACGCCGCAGTCTATGCGGCGTTAAGCCGCGCCCAAAGAGAACGTGCGAAGGAGATATTCGGCGTCTATGAGGCCGTGATGCGCCGCAATCTCCGCAACAAGAGCGGTATGCCACAGGCTGCGATTGAGCGGACAGCCAAACGCACGCTGGACATTCTCCTTGATCCCGAGAGCGAACTGCTTGGGGAGGCTTTGGACGTCCTGCATCTCATAACGGAATATTCCCCTAAGGCGTTGCAGGGGAAAGAGGAACTGATTGTTGGGGCTGCCGCGTTGATAATCGCGCAATCGCGACAGCCAAAACAGAGCGTGCTTACGGATCCCAACTGGGATCCACTCAGGGGTCTTGAAGCGGGGCACCGTGCACTCTTGCAAAGCCAGGCGGTAGATGGGCTAGCGAAGGCGCTCGAAGCCGTCGCTGTTTTAGATCCGCAAAGAGTCTTTCTAGAACTCCAAAAGATGTGGGAAAGCATCAGGGGAAAGGAGGACACGGCGGAGATCCGGATGGTCCTTGTTGCCGGGTTCGTTGGGGTCGGACGAAATGTGCAATCCCTTGAATGTGTGCTGCACTACCTCTACACCGCAATGCATGACCCAGCCGTCACGGTGCGCGCTGCGGCCGCAGAGGCTTATGGGGAAATTGTCGACTGCTATGGCGAAGATCTGCCTTCTCTGCTACATGAAACCTTCCTCTTGCTTTTGACTGACCAATATAAGGCTGTCCATCAGGGAGCCTTACGCGCGCTTCGGTGGAAGAAAATGCCGAAGAACATCCGGGGACGCGTTTTCGATTCCGTATTTCTGCTCTGCAAAGCGTATGTTGACGCAGGTGATGATGGCTTCCTTGAGGACGCTTTGAATGAATTGGATCGACGAGCTCGGGATGTCGGCGTTGATGAGAGCAAGGTGGCCCCGTTTCTGCTAAAGACTGCCCTAAAGATGAAGCCCACCATCGCAATCGAAGTAATCGGGCGGAGAAAGTCGGGCGCGATATCTCAGCATCCCTTGTACGCTGAGTTGGTCTGCCGTCTTCTAAAAGTAGAAGAAATCATGGATCGACGGGATCGCGAGTTGGTGTCGCTTGTGGCTTCTCTCCCGGAGGAGAAGCTACACGCATTGGCAGACGAGATCGCTGCGACGAGCGTGACTGCTTATAAAACACACAATGGGATCCTGGCGTTGGAGCTGATCGAGGTCCTTTGCGCCGCGGCAGAGTTCGTTGCCGCAAAAGGGGCCTTAAGCGAAATAAGAGCCTTCCTGCCTGAAACCATCGAACATCAAGCGGCGCGAAAGGAACTGGAAATCTGTTTGGATGCTGTAATTTTCGAGGAGAACTGCCAGAAAATGGAATCGGCAGAAGCCGCGCGGATTGCGAAAGTTTGGAAAGAACTGGTCGGAGATGCTGAAGAGGATACTGATGAATAGAGGAGATGCCCGTCCCATCTTGAAGGCAGTGTTTGGTCGCCGGCTAGAGATTCTGGAAGCCATTCATCACGCCCTTGAGAAAGACGATGTTTCGGCCCTCAAGTGCGCGGCGGATGCGTTGCGAAAGGCTGCCGCGACAATCGGGACGGGTCCGGCGGCCGACGGGTACCGCCTCTATTCAACGCTCGCAACTGTAGGTGCACATTTGATCTCTTGGACCAAGGGTGTCAAGGTCGCGGAGCCTGATAGCGGCCGCCATCTGCGGGCTGCCAAGGAGAACGCTCAGAATCTCTTGGCGGATTGGCCATCTGGCCGGTTTTGGAGGCCTCACCGCGAAATCGCGGAGAGTGTCGCTGGAATTGCCGAAACTTCACAGACTAAAGCGTACCTTCAACGGATACAGAGCCTTCCTCTGCCCGTTCCCTTGTTATCGCATTCCAAACCCGACAGCTTACGTCGACGAAGGGAAGCTGCGGATATCGTAGCCGCCCCGGATTCTGAGATATTTTTGGAATTCGTTATGGATGGCAAACCTTTCGCGGACCCTGAGACCGTGTCCCCCGGAGAATTGCACGATATTGCTCTAACCGTTTCGGTGAAGAATTGGCCTAAAGATGCCGAGCATCTGTGGGTTCATCCCGTATCTGTCGAGCCGACCGGGATTTACAACTTGCCAGAATTCAAGATAGCTAAACCAGCAAGCGGGGCCCCCGCGCGATGGAAGCTAGATGGGAGGCTCAATATTAATGTCCGGCAGCAGATATCCGCTCGACCGTTAGCATTTTCCTATCGGGCGGATTTCCTGCCAGATAGCGGAAAACGTAGATCAGTCGTTAGCGGGAACCGAATGTTGTCGATCCGTAGTCATGACCCTGCGCTGAACCCTATCTCAGGCTATCCCGAAGTCGACAAGAAGTTAATCGACCTGCGTGATACTGTCCGGAGCACTGTCAATGTCGAGGACCACGAACTGACAGCCTTCTTAACTGTAATGACGACCTTGGGGCGTACGGCGGCTAAGGCGTTGCAGGACGCAGATTTCCCTGGAGTCTGGGACGAAAGCGCGTTTCAAAAACGTATCCGTGACGTTCTCAGGGTGGAGCCGAGGATTGGCGGCAAGCTTGAGGAGCATCCAAGGGCAGGCGGCGGGATTACGGATTTATCTTTCGAACGGGTTCGGGTTGAACTTAAGGCGGAGGATAGGAAGTTTGTGACCCTTGATGGTGCTCTTCAGTATGTCGGGCAAACAACTCAGTACGTCGCAGGCACAAGCAAAAGACTGGGAGTGCTTTGCATTCTGGACACCTCTCCTAAGGCGGGCGCACCAGGTTCCGTGGCCAACGATATCGGCCTGTTTCAAGTGCAACCTCCTGGGGGCGAAGGTGGTATACCAATCTCAATCGGGATCGTGATTGTGCGGGGAAACCTCCCTCGCCCCAGTGATTTGTCTCATCCCGCTGCCTCGATCCCGCCCGCCTAATCGCTCATTCCTGATGCGGAGTACTCCGACTGAAATTCAGCCGGCCTTCGCCTGCGCCACGGCCTTGACGTGGAAGTACTTCGACACCCCGGCGCCGAAGAAGATCACGATGACCTGCTTGCAGATGGCCGCATAATCCGCCGGCATGTGCCGCGTGTAGCCCGGCCTCAGGTTCAGCCAAAGCAGGATGGCCAAGTACGACAGCCACCAGCCGTAGATCACGAACTCTGCTGAAAGCGCGTAGCGGTCGGCCTTGCCGGACCAGCGCCGTACCTCATGCTCGCCCGCGAAAGCCGCCAACAGCCCCGTGTACATCTCCGGCGTCAAAAAGCGCGTCCCGGCCGAGAACATGAACTCGCGCAGCTCCAAGCCCAAGTAGGCCGCGGTATAAAGGAGCACCATCGGATAGAGCGCCTGGCGCAGCGTGTGCGGGGCTTGGGCCGAGGCCAAGCCGGACTCCAAGGGCGGCAAGC
The DNA here is from genome assembly GCA_026388095.1 of Elusimicrobiota bacterium. Lineage (NCBI taxonomy): Bacteria > Pseudomonadati > Elusimicrobiota > Elusimicrobiota bacterium. The sequence continues at coordinate 21,717 of JAPLKL010000023.1, forward strand.
AGACCACACGGCGCAGCATGTTGGCAACGTTCATGGGACGATTATACCGGAAAACCCGGTTCCTGTCGCTGGCTGCCGAGGTGGTCACAATTTGTGACCACCTGTCGGCGAATCGAGGTGGAGACAATCTGGCACCACCTCCAGGCCAAGACCGGTGGAACCTTTTCGCCTCGAACTCGCGGCGCTCGGTGGTACCTGAAGAGGGATGGATGATGGGTGTCCAATTTTGGCCAATTCTGTCTATTTATGTCTAATTCCGTCGAATTCAGAGAGAAGTGATTGAATCGGCGGTACTTCTAAGAACCACGAAATCAGCCCGCTGAAGGCGGCGACACAGCAAAGGTTCTTGAAAAAGCAAGGCCGGCATCGGGATGGCGTGCCGGTTCTCTAAGGCGCCGCGTGAGCAGGCTAGTTCCAGGAAGCGTCGCCCAGCTTCTCGGCCGCATCCGCGCAGAGAGCGCGCACCAAGGCGCTGACCTCGTAGACCGCGCCAGCGCCCCCGGACCGCGCCTTGCGGCGCAAGCTTCTTTGCCAGAACGGCGGCAGTTCGGCGCGGGCCACGCAAAGCCACCGGGCCGCGGACAGCTCGACGCCCACTGAGTACTCCCTTTTGCCGTCCTTGAGGATGCGCAGCTGCGCCTCCAGGACCTTGCCGTGGATGACCGCCGTTTCGTCCTTCAATTCATCGGGACCTTCGACGTAGCGCACGCTCGCATATTCCCCCGTGCGCGCCAGCTCTTGGGCCAGGGCCTGCGCCAGAGCCTCCCCGTCCGCCCGCCCCAGATGGTTCGAGCCCGCCCCCAGCTCGCAGACCACCTCCTCGCCGTGGTCCGACGCCTCGCGGCGCACCGCCGCAGGAACGTCCGTCGCCTTGCCCCTGTCCAGCCCCACCGCGTACGGCGAAGCCACCCGGATGTCATCGAAAGGCAGGACCGCGATCCGCTCCACGGTCCGGCTTGAGGCCTGCTCGCTTGCCGCGGGCGCAAGGTAGAAAGGGACCTCGCGCCACGCCGAGACCACGGCCAGGGCCAAGAAGGCCAAGAACGCCCACACCCACGCCAGGCTCGGGGCTTGCGTCGGCAGCGCAGGACCGCCGGTATTGACCGGCTCAGGCATCGGCCCTCCGGCCCTTCCAGAAATGCCTGCCCTTCCAGCGGTATCTACCGAACTTGATCCTCTCGATCCAGCCCCTGCGCAGCAGCTCATCTAGCTTGCGCTTGACGCGGTCCGGATTCATGCCGGTCGCGCCCACGATGTCCGCGCGCGAGAATTCCCCGGCCTGCTCGCAGGCCGCGGCCACGGCCTCGAGATCGCTGTCCGAGCCGTCGTCCGGAGTCTGGCCGCCTTCGGCCGGCGGCGGAGCGGGGGTCGCGGGATCCTGGCCGGGGTCCTCGGGCTTTGGGCCGGGCTCGGGCCTTGGCCGAGGCAGTCCAGACCCCACAGGATTCCATTTGAAAAAGGCCGGAGCCTTGCCCAAGCCGTAGATGGAGAAGACCCAGAGCAAGGTCCCGGTCAGTTGCTGGGGCATGACGATGATATTGTCCGAGCTGATCATGGTGAGCCCCTTGAGCAAGACCAGCACCCCCAGCCAGGCCAGCACCCAGCCAAAGCCCGCGCGCGGCGAGTCGGCCTGAGGGTCCACCCATTTGCGCCATTGGTTGGTCCCAGCGTAAGCCGCCAGCGCCAGCCTGTAGGCGGAATGGATGTCGATGCCGGATTGGTAGGGCGGGGTGATGCCCTCGCGGAGCACATCGAAGATGCAGATAGCGCCCAGCACGTCCACCGCCAGCCTGAGGTCCGCCATTATTTTGAGCCTTTCCTCCGGCAAGGGAGCGCGGACCAGGTTCTTGCCCAGGCCTAGAGGCCGGTAACCGTTCAACCTCGCCAAGGTCGAGGCCTTGCCGAACACGTAGTAGCCGATGACCCAGTTCAAGGTGTTGTTGAGGTCCGCGGGCTGGATGGGGGGAGGGAACCACAGCCTGCCCACTTCCAGGGCGTTCAAGAAAACGGGCAGGCCCAACCAGGCGAGCACGAAGAAGCGGCCCCCGCGCGAGGGCTTGGCGTCAGGGTCGCTCCATTGATGCCCCTGGCGGGCGGCCGCGTAGATGCCCAGCACGCCCTTGTAGATGCTGAGCACGGGGATGGCGGTGTGGTACTGGTAGGCGCCCAGGGCTTCCCTGAGGGCGTCGTAAAGGCAGAAGAGGCCCAGGACGCTGGCGGCAAAGCCGATGGCGGCTACGGTCTTGGCGAGCTCAGGCTGGACCGGCGCGCAGGGGTCTTGGGCTTGGGTCAAGGGCGCTCCTGCGACCGATTATAGCAAGGTTTGCAAAGTGGGCGGCGCCCACTTGAGGCGCCGAAAAATGGGCACCCCATGGGGTGACTGAGTGGGCGCGAAGTGGGCGCCCACTTCACCCCAAGTGGGCGCCCACTTGGGCTGCCCACTTTTTTTGGGTACAGTCGATTAACTCGTATTTCGCGGGCTTTTTTGTGGGTACAGTCGGGGTACAGTGGGGGGTACAGTCAGGGGTACAGGTACAGTCGAGGGTACAGTCGGAGTACAGTCAGGGGTACAGTCAGGGTACAGTCGCGACGCTACAAGGACGCGTATAAGGCCGCCCCTTTGGCTGTGAGCCGGTACTGCTGGAGGCGGCTGTTGGGCTTGTCCGGGAGGGTGGGCTCGATGAGGCCTGCCGCCAAGGCAGGGCGAAGAAAGCGTTCGTGCATTCTGCCGCGTCCTTTGAGTCCCAGGCCCTGGAGGATATCTGCGGTGCCCAAAGCTCCAGCCTTCCCCAGCAGGCGAACAAGGACCAGCACTTGCGGATCGACTGGCGGCCTCGGAGTCGCTGGCGGAGCGGCCGGTGGAGCGGTCTGCCCCCCGGCTTCATGCCCAACAGGGGCGGGCACGGGCGCCTTTGCGCGGCGCAGGATGGCCGTAAAGCCGCGGTCTTCGAGCTTGAACTCCGGCTCCGGCAGGCCGGCCTTGCGGCAAAGCTCGATCATGTCGCAGGTCCCGGTGCCCTTGGCCGCCCTGTAGGTGGTCAGGTAGAGGGCTTCGGCCAGCAAGGGATTGGCCGGCAGGGAGCTATGGGCCTGGCGCAGTTGGGCCAAAGTCAGGGAAGGGGGCAGTTCGCCCACGTTCCAGACCTCAAGCCGGTCGGAAAAAAGCGTCACCAGCACGCTGGCGCTGACCGCGTAATTGCGATTCGCCACCGCGTTGCCGATGGCCTCGCGAACCGCTTCCAGCGGAAGCTCGTACGGCGCCGGGCCGGCGATCCTGGACAGGACGAAATACATCGCCTGGTCCATCGATTCGAATACCGTTCCCTCGCAGAGCTGCTGAGAGGCGATGGGCTTCTCCGCGACCGTCCCTTCGAACTGCGTGCACCTGATGCCGGATGAGCTGAGGAACCGCTGGGGCTCGTAGCCGAACAAGAGCATTGCCGCATGGGAAGGCCGGCCTTGCGGGGCCAGGCCCAGTCGATCGAGCACGGTTTGTGGGGCCGCGTCCTCAGGAAGGGGGAAACCGCGCGCCTGCCGGGCGGTGCTCACGAAACGCCGGATCTTATCGGACGAAAGATCCGCGAGGGTGGCGCCTTCGCATGGCGCGGCGTCGAAAGTCCCGTTCAAGCTTTTTGTCTCCGGTCAGAGAACCTGACGAACGGTATGATACAAAAATCCGCCCGGCGTTGAATGGGGCAGCGATTCGATGGGCCGCGGCATAGCATGGCCCGGGAATTGCATTGATAAGGGCAGGTGGATGAAGTAAAATCGGCAAAGAAGTACGCTTAAGACCAGGATATATTGTTTCGTGTAATCTTGGTTAGCGTGACATAGAACAGAGGGAGGCGACGGACATGAACAAATGGGGAATTCCTGCGGCTCTCGAACAGGAAGTGATTGCTAGAGATCGGCATTGCGTGTATTGCGGCGTGGAGTTCAAAGAGTCTTCTCGAACTGGCGACCGAAAACAAAACCCGACGTGGGAACACTTCGACAATGACAACTGGGACGACCAGTCGATCATGCCAATCAACGTCGCGCGATGCTGCACAGCCTGCAATGCAAGCAAGGGGGCAAAGCCGCTCCTGGAATGGCTTGCCTCGCCGTACTGCAAGAAGAAAAACATTAGCCAGGCGAGCGTTGCCGAGGTCGTAAAGCGCTTCCTACGAACGGCGGCACGCTAACATCAGCTCGGGCTGGCGGGCGGCAGGCTGCGGAGCGCTTGGTAGCGCCCGCAGCCCAGTTCGGCGCTCGGCGCACGCATCGTAAATAAAGGAGAACCGCTCATGAAGGCAGAAGAGGTTTCGTTCATATTCTTGGGCAACGAAGGCATCGTCGAGGTTCCGTTCTTTCAGCGGGGCTATGTTTGGAATGAGGACAATTGGGGGGATCTCCTAGAGGATTTGCTGAACAGGTCCAAGAACCATTTCCTTGGGTCTCTCATATTGAAACAACATGATCCCGTATCTGGAAGCCCTAAGTGCGTCTCGGTCATCGACGGTCAGCAACGCCTCACTACGCTGAGCATCCTTGTGAAAGCTCTCTATGATCACTTTTCACCAGCCCTGAAGCAGACGGGGGAGTCTTCTCTGAGAAGTGTCCTTTTCTACAAGTTATCGCCCACCGCCAAGGAATTTCACGTCAAGATCCGGCACTCGCACGTCGATGCGGGTCCGTATGAGAAGGTGATCCGGGCTGGCCTCGACGGAAACCCGCAGCTTGTGATTGACCATGGGGCTGAGTCTCAGAGCAGGATACTGCAATGCTACTCTTACTTTCATCACAGGATTCAGGAAGCTCAGGATGCTGAAAGGGAAGCCCTCTTTAATCGCATCCTCGATAGTGAGAACAAGATGCTCGTTGCGATCGATCTCAAGAACCAGGATAACGAACAAGCGATTTTTGACACTATCAACAGCGCTGGTGTCAGGCTTAGCTGTGCCGATACCATCAAGAATGCGCTCTTCCAGAGAGCCGTTGAAACCATGGGCCGGAGTCGTGCCATCGAGCTATACAAGACGACATGGGAGAAGGCTTTCCTTTTGGACCCCGAGGCATTGGAGTACTGGGAGACTGAGAGACAAACTGGCCGGCTCAAGCGAGACAACATCGAGATCCTCCTCCACAGCATCGCGGTAATTAAAGGATTCTACAACCCGGAAACTGACACCTTGTCTGACCTGTCCGATAGATATAAATCGCAGATTAGGCAGGTCGCGGATGAAACACAACTGCGCGCGCTCGTGGACGAGATCGTAAGATATGCGGAAATCTATCGGACCAAGATTCCCGTGACAGACAAGAGCGAGCTCTTTAATTTCGCAGAAGGAACCAGAAGGCTCCTGTTTATCCTCGATGCGCTTGAGATATCAACTTTCCATCCCTTCATCCTCTATTCGTTCAAGAAATATGAACATGACAATTCGACTTTAGCGAAGCTGCTCCTCAACCTAGAGAAGCTCGTCATCCGACGGATGGTGGTACGGGCGGAGACCAAGAGCTACAACAAGCTGTGCAGGGAGCTCATACAATCCCCTGACAGCATCGGCAAGAAAGCGGCCGAGATTACGAACATCCAGTTGTCGTCGGGGCTGCGGGGCATTTCGAACAAGTTCGCCTCGTTGCTGCTGTTCTGGATTGAGCTCAGGCGGAGGCATCTCGACAGCAAGCGGGACATCAAGGACCTAAAGTATGTCTACACGCTTGAGCATGTCATGCCCCAGAAGTGGGAAGAGCATTGGAGCGACATCCCAGACAAGAAGGATGCCAAAGGAACCAAGCTGAGTTCAGAGGATGCCAAGAAGGACCGCGCCGAAAAAGTCTACTGGATCGGCAACATGACGCTGCTCACTTCCGCTCTAAACAGCTCTCTACGGAACTATAGATTCGAGAAAAAGGTCACCGGCGAGGGACGCAAGAAGGGCATGAAGGACTACGCTGAGCTCGACATCACGCGTGATGACATCATTGCGCCGTTCGACGGAGGAGACAAGACTTGGGACGAGCAGAAGATCATTAGTCGGACAGCGAAGCTGGAGGGGGAGTTCAAGACAATTTGGGGTGTATGAAGTGCTCGGCCGCCACGATTCGAAATCGAAGTGCTTGGCGTTGAACAGGAAGTAACATCGACTACGGCGGCCGCGCCCAAGTGCGCGGATTGCCAACGTGGAGCGGGCCTCAGCGGCACGCGCATAGCGCGCGTCGCCGAGCTCAACGTTAGGCAGCAGAGGAGAAAGTGATGGACAAACCAGGAAACAGCGAATGGGAGAGAGTCACAACACTGGATGGCGCCCGGAGCTTCGACTTGCTAGGGAGCGTGTTTCACCCCGGGGGAAAGCTCCTCGCTAGCACCCGGTATAATATCACGACATTGCGCGCCGTTCCATCCGGTGATATCATCGGCGAGATTAAGGTGAAATCAGGCTTCTTTAGTTCATATCAAGTCGTAATATCCTTCAGCCCCTGTGGCAAATTGCTGGCCATGGGGTGTCCAGACAAGAGTGTCAAATTATGGGCAGTTCCCGACGGGAAACTGCTCGCCACGCTTACCGGACACGAGTCTCGGGTGCGGGGATTGGCTTTCACTGATGATGGCAAGCACATCCTGTCATTTGGTGAAGAGGAGATCCTGGCATGGGAGTTACAGAGCGGCCGCCTTTTACAAAGGGTTGCGACGAAAGGCACCATAACGGCGTACTCTCTAGGTGGGAAAAGAAGCCTTTTAGCAGTCGGGTACAAATCGTCTTGGACATCCCCTGTGAATCTTTATTCCGCGCCTTCGCTTGAGCACCTCAATACAATTGAAGAACCCTGCGGCAGGGTAAATGCCGTGGCCGTCCATCCCGACGGGAACCTTCTTGGGTTTGGCGACTCGACATGTGCAAAGATATGGGATCTCAAGTCAAATCGACTCATTGGCGAACATTACCATCGCGGTCAGGCCTGGCAGGTGTGTTGGATCAAGAACGCGACGATGCTCGCAAGTTGTGCTAGTCGCCGCGGATGGGGATGCCCCGCTGTCCACATCATGGACACGCATTCCGGCGAGACAGTCGGCTCCTTCAATTGGCCTGAGGCCTGCGCGGCAACGGGGGTCGGTGAATGCGCAGGCAAACTCATCGTGGCGAAAGAGGACGGAACTCGTTACAGCTTGAGCATCCCTTCGTTTAAACGTTGCGGCACGATATCGCATCCAAGTCGTAGCCCGCAAACAGTTGTATCCTCAAAATGGTGTGTGACCACGGGGGATTCGGCAAAATCTGGGCAATGGGGTCAGACGACAATATTCTGGCGTCCATGAACATCGCGACGAGTCAGGAATCGGCTTGACCTGCCTAACAAATGATGGAACCGACCACGCCTCGCAGTCGACCTTTCGCGGCACGCGGCGGCTCATCCTATCGTTCGGCAAGAGAGATAAAAAGGAGGAGTGAAATTGAGCTTGTCTAAATTCGCCGCGAAACTGAAGTGTAAGTATTGTCGCCCGGAAGCCTGGCGGGGCATGGCCGGAATGCGCAGTCTATCGGAGGTATCTTGTGAAGAAAAGCTCAATGGCTCTTGCAATGGGCGTTTGCGTCATGGCCGTCCTATTGCTCTCGGGTTGCCCGACCAACCAGAAACGCAATACTAAGCAAGCAGAATCCAACACCCTCAATGATGATGCAGTAATCAAATTCAGCTCTAGCGACGGGGAGCATTGGCATATTGAATCAATGAAATCCGAGGAGAAGAACAAGCCAATACCGATTCCGAATAAATAACCTTACCTGGCGAGATTCATCGCTGCCATTCGCTGTCGTCATGCATGTTCGAATCGGTAGCGAAAACCAGTCGATGTTCCTGTAGGAGCACGTATGCGGATTATTTCTTACTAGGGACATCGACTGTCGCATCGCTGTGTCCGTCCGCGGAACACCCGGGCGGCCAGGCCGCACGAAGAGAGAAGAAGCCGTCACTCCTCCTGGGATCCGGCCTCCTTCGACTCTGCCCCCTCCGTCGCCGCCGGCTTCTCCTCCTCCGCTACCACTTCCGCCTTCACAAGCTCGCTCCTGAGGACCGTCCGCTTCCCGTCCAGCAAGAGAATCTGGAAGGAGATTTCGCCAGAGACGCCGGGGGGGACTCCTACGCGGAGTGATATCTCCTTCGTGCTTCCCGCGGCGATGGGCTTCTTGATCGTGATCGGCGAGGTCTTACGCAGCACCTTCCCGCCTTGGCTGACCACGGCCCGGACGCTGTAGGTCTGCTCGGGCCAGTCCTGCTCCGAGTCGTTGCTCAAGGTGACGCTGAGAGACCCGCTCTCCCCGACCGCGAGGCTGGCCGATTTTGCCTTGAGGTTCGAGAATGAGGCCGGCGCTGTATTTACCTCAGATTCCGACTGATTATCGGGCAGAATCCGCTTGCGAGTCGGTTTAGGTAGCTCTTCGTCATTGGCCGACGTGTATTTATCTTTAGGGAGGGTGTTGTGCTCCTTCATGTACGCCAGGGCTTCCAGGAAACGCTGCTCAGAAGTCTTCCACCAGAACGGCGCACCAGTAAGACATACTGGAAGAAGGCTTAGTAACGCACTCGCACCCCGATGTCGCATATCGATGATGGTTGTGTCGCCCAATATATCGTTTCGGGAGTTCGCCCAGAGCGGACGCGGTAGGACTCCATTCGATTCAGAAATGCGCGATATACCTGGGCAGAAGATGAAGCCTGTGAAGGGCGTTATCCAATTAAACTTGGAGTAGTATTTCTTCATCTCTCCGAGGTCTGAGTATTTGATGGTTTTGGCTTTGAAGACCACCGAGTACGTCTCGTAGCTCGTATAGGTGACTGACACTGGTTCGACAGTAGTAAACTCCGTGTCGTCTGCGGTGAGCATTTCCCAGGTCAGCCCCCCTCCGACGCGCACCCCTCCTTCAGGGAAATTACTCTGCTCGTATTCCGTAATGAATTTTTTGGCACTCTCAGGGTCTTTAAACCTGGAACCAGTTATGACCGTCGCACATCCCGAACACAGATTAAGCGCCATCGACAGCATGAGCAAAATATTGACTGTTCTCATGCTCCCCTCCGTGGCTATCGGCTTGTAGGCTCGCTAAGAAGGTTCCCAGGAAAGCTGGTCACGAGGGTGGCTGTCTTCATGGACTGAGACTAGCAAATTCTGCCCCGTCATGAATCCCGGTTCCTTGTGAGGACAGGTTGTAGATAAAATGGACGAACTGGCAACCCCATAGGCACCTGCCCTCGGTCGAACCATTGGCTTGACCAGACGGCGGCTTTCACGGGAATCTTGATAGCCGCCGCTGGTCAGTCTCTGCGTTCGCTGGACACACGATGCGCATGCTGCCAAGCATGAAAATGGGAGGTAATTCTAATGATGCGAGTCATCGCGCTCAACGGGCCAAAACCAAAGCGTATTTTGCCAACTCGTGAGCGCAAGCTCTACGCTTTACTTAAAGAGCATCCGGAGATCCTTGAAAAGGACTCGCACTTTCGGTTGTTATCAATCAACCGGCGATCGGAGAAAGGGCCCGACTTCATTGGGGTCAACAATAAGGGGCACATGATTATTGGAGAGGTAAAACTCAGAGGCCTGCATCAAGGTGCCTGGGATCAGGCGAAGAGCTACGCAAAACGTGTGGGGCGAATGCGCGAAAACGAGCTAGACCAATACATCAAGAGCCGCGTTAAGGCCGGTCGTGGTGAGGCGGGTTCTCTACGCGACCTGACAAGGGGATTGCTTGGCCCTGCGGCACGTTTGGCCTTTTTCAATCCTTCCCACCGCAGAGTCCAGTTACTGCTTGTGGCAGAGGACTTCCCAGATGATGTCCTTCGGGATGCGGATCGTTGCAATCTCGGCCAGAACCTGCGTGGTTTGGTAAAGGATGTAAAATGTGTACAAGTCCAACTTTACCAGGCACCAGCACGCTCCACTCTTGCGATTACGTCGGTACTATCCGGCCGACACCGGCGCGTGAAGAAATAACCAATGCCAGCGAACATCGGCTTCTGAACGGCCGGGAACACAGGGTGACAAAAGTGTCCGGGGACATAGGTTACACTTTTTCCGGATTTCACCCCTCGGCTTGACCTCCCATCGCCTCCGGGCGCATCGCCTTCGGCGACGCGCGATTCCGGCCCAAACAGCAGGGCCGGAATTTCAGGGCGCAGAGCCACGACCGCCCATGTAGCGCCTCACGACATGGTATGATAGCCGACCATGGACCTAGCAGCCATCGTGAGCAGCATGTCGATGGCGAACATCATCGGCAACCTGATCTTCTCCGGTGTGGGGTTCGTGGCCTTCATGTACGGGAAGAAACAGGGCCACTTCAAGCTGATGGTGCTCGGCGGGGTGCTCATGGTCTATCCGTACTTCGTCCCCAACACGATGCTGCTCTACCTTATCGGCGCGGCGCTGAGCGTGGCGACCTTCTACGTAAGGGACTAGCCCAGCCCTCGGTCAGGATGCGGTGCTGGCGCAGCCTCTCGGCGTCCGTGCGCGCCACGCTGATGCGCCGCCCCTCCGGGTCGATCCCCGCGTAGAACATCGCGGTCGCGACCGTCCCCGGCACCGGGATGAAGCATTGCGCCTGCCGCGGCTTCCAGCCCCTGGCCTTGAGCCAGCCCGCCAGCGCGCGCATGTCCCCGTCCGTGCAGCCGGGAAAGGCGCTCATAAGGTAGGGCACCACGTACTGCTCCTTGCCCGCGGCGCGGGACTCCTGGTCGAACAGGGAAAGGAAGCGCTCGAAGACCTTGAACGCCGGCTTGCGCATGAGCGCCAGCACCGCGTCGCAGGCGTGCTCCGGAGCGAGCTTGAGCTGACCGCCCGTGAACTCCGCGGCCAGAGCGCGGCAGTAAGCGGGACTCCTCAGGGCCAAGTCATGGCGCACCCCGCTGGCCACGCGCACGTGCTTGACTCCCGGCAGCCCGCGCAGGGCGCGCAGCAGCTCGACCAGCCCCTCCTGGTCGTCCTGGAAGTTCGGGCAGATCGCCGGCGTCAGGCAGCTCGGCCTGCGGCAGGCCTTGGGATCCGCCGCGCAGCTCGCGCCCCACATGTTCGCGCTCGGGCCGCCCACATCGGTGATCGAGCCGTCCCAGTCCGGCCGCCGGGCCAGCGCGGAGGCCTCGCAGGCCAAGGACTGCCGGCTGCGCGAGGCTATCCTGCGCCCCTGATGCAGGGCCAGGGCGCAGAAACTGCAGCCGCCGGCGCAGCCCCGGTGCGCGGTGAGGCTGAAGCGGATCATCTCCACGGCCGGTATGGCCTCCCGATATGAGGGATGCGCCAGACGCGTGAAGGGCAAAGCGTAGAGCCGGTCGAGCTCCGCCGAGTCCAGCGGCTCGGCCGGAGGGGCGAAGACCACGGCGCGCTCTGCGTGCTCCTGCAGGGCCCAACTGCCCGAACGCATCTGGGCCTCCAGGTCCAAGGTGGCCCGCATGAGCTTCTTGGGGTCGGCCCGGAGCTCCTCATAGGAAGGCAGACGCAGGCAGGCGGCTCCCGCAGGCAGGTCCGTGGGGCCGCCCATGAACGCGGTCCCCGGGATGCCGCGCAGGCCGCCGCCGTCAGCCAGGCGGCGGGCGAGCTCCGAGACCGCGCGCTCGCCCATCCCGTAGACCAGCAGGTCGGCCTTGGAGTCGAGCAGGATGGAGCGCCGCAAGGAGTCGCTCCAGAAGTCGTAGTGCGCGGCCCGGCGCAGGGAAGCCTCGATGCCGCCCAGCACCACGGGCAGGCCCGGGAAGGCGCGCTTGAGCAGGCCCGCGTAGACGATGCCAGCGCGGTTGGGCCGGGAGCCGGAGGTCCCGCCCGGGGTGTAGGCGTCGTCCGAGCGCTTCTTGCGGAAGGCGGTGTAATGGGCGAGCATGGAGTCCAGCGCCCCGGCGCTGGCCCCGGCGAAGAGGCGGGGCCGCCCCAGGCGCAGGATGTCGTCGGTGCGGTCCCAGCGGGGCTGGGCCGCGATCCCAACGCGCCAGCCCTGCGCTGCGAGCCAGCGCCCGAGCAATGCCGCTCCGAAGGCCGGATGGTCGACATAGGCGTCCCCGGTCACCAGGAGCACGTCGAGCTCGTCCCAGCCCAAAGCCGACATCTCGGCGCGCGTCGTGGGCAGGAATCTCGGGGAGCTCATGTCTTCATCGCCCGGCTCGACATCAGCGCGCCGGCCGCGACCAAGGCGCAGCCTGCCAGGACATTCCAGCCCGGCCGCACTCCCAGATAGAGGGCGGAGAAGAGCGTCGAGCTGACGGGCACGAAGTAGCTGCACACGCCGAGCAAAGCGTGGTCGCCCCGGCGCATGCCCAGGTCCCAGAGGGCGTAGGCGGCCATGAGCGAGGCCACGCCCAAGGTCGCGACTTCCAGGACCGCGCGCAGGCTCCAGCGCGGCGTCTCCGGCCGCAGCAGCAGGAGCAGCCCCAGGGCCGCGGCTGTGGCCAGCGCGAAGAGCGGCACCGCGCCTCGCTCGGGGTCGCCCCAGAGCCGGGCCAGGTTGGAGTAAAGGCCCCAGGAGACGGCCGCCACCAGGCCCATGGCCAAGGCGAAGAGGCCGCGGCCGGTGGCCCAGAAGCCGACGTCTACGGCCGCGTGGGGCGCGCCGCCCAGCAGGGCCGCGGCCGTTCCGGCCACGGCCACCAGGCAGCCCCAGGGCAGGAAAGCCCGGGCCTTGCGGCCGAGGATGGGCACGGAGAGGGCCACGGTCAGCACCGGCCAGAGGTAGTTGACGAGCGCCACCACCAAGGTCTGGCTGCGGTCGGCGCAGGCGCCGACCGCCAGGTAGAGACCCACGTTGCAGGAGATGAAGAGCGCGCCGCAGCCGTAGAGGTACTTGGGCGGCAGGCGCAGCATGGCGGTGACGCTGCCGCCGCGCAGGCGCACCCAGGCCAGGGCGAGGAGCCCTCCGATGAGGGAGGCCAGGGCCGGGCCCGTGAGCAGACCGACGGACTCGCTCATGCCGCGCATGAGCGCCACCGAAGTGGACCAGATGAGCAGGGCCGCCAGGCCCGCGGCCGTGGCCCTATCGGCCGGCTGGCTCATTGCCGGGCTTCCACTTGATGCTGCAGCCCGCGCTGGGCCTCTGCCTGGCGTCCACCGGCTTGCCGGCCAGCACCGCGTCCAGCGCCGCGCGCAAGTCCTGGCCCGTGACCGCCTTGCCGCTGCCGGGGCGGCTGTCGTCGAGCTGGCCGCGGTAGACCAGCCTGCGGTCCTGGTCGAAGAGGAAGAAGTCCGGGGTGCAGACCGCGGAGTACGCCTTGGCCACGGCCTGGCTCTCGTCGAAGAGCAAGGGGAAGGCGAAGCCCTCCTTCTTGGCGAAGGCGGCCAGCTCTTTGGGAGCGTCCTGCGGGTACGCCTTCGGGTCGTTGGCGCTGATGGCCACGATGCCCACGCCCTTGGCCGCGTAATCCTTGCCCAGGCGGGCGAGTTCGCCTTTGACGTGCTGGACGTAGGGGCAGTGCTGGCAGATGAACATGACCAGCAGGGCTTTTTGAGCTTGGAACGTCTTGAGGCCGATGGTCTTGCCGGAGACGGTGTCGGTCATCTCGAAGGACGGGGCCTTGGTCCCCAGGGGCAGCATCTTGGATTCGGTCAGCATGGTATGGCCTCCCGCAGCCAGGACGATAATAAGCGCGCCGGCGGCGATGGGTGCTATTCTCATGATCATATTATAGCCCGCTTGAGCTCAGGGAAGCTTGTGCGCCGCGGCCAAGCAGAGCCGGTCCAGGGCCTCGTCCACCCCGCGGCGGTCCAGGTCCGCTCCGTTGACCAGCACCGCGAAGGCGTAGAGCTTCCCCGAGGCGGAGCGCAGGTAGCCGGCCAGGTTGCGCGCGTGGCCCACGGTGCCGCGCTTGAGGCGCATGCCCGAGGCCAGAGGGTCTCCCTTCATCCGGTCCTTGGCCGCGCGGTCCACGCCGGGCACCGCCAAGGACTCGAAGTAGACCGGGAAGAGCGGCGTGGAGCGCATGTGGATCAAGACTCTCACCAACCCGGACGCCGTGAAGCGGTCCTGTTCGGAGAGGCCGCTGCCGTCTACGAGGTGGAACTGGGCGTCCGTGAGCCCCGCGCGCAGCAGGAATGCGCGCACCGCCTCCAGGCCGGCCGCGAAGCTGCCGTGTCCCGAAGCTTCCTTCCCCAAGGTCTTGAGGAGTTGTTCCGCGTAGAAGTTCTGGCTGTTCTTGTTGATGATCTTGACCAGTTCCGCCAATGGCTCCGACCGCCAGACCAGGAGGGGGGCGAGCTCATCCTCCTGCAATCCGGCCTTCTCCCAGAGCACGATCTTCGAGACCTCGATGCCCTTCCTGCGCCAGACCCGCTTCAAGGTCTCGGCCGCGAACCGGGCCGGGTCGTGCACGGAGGCGTAGTCGCGGCGGACCTGGCCGTCGGCGGGGATGAGGCCGGTGAACTCGACCTGGTTGGAATCGGGCTTGCGATGGTAGCTCGTGCCCATGGTGTAAGGGCCGTCCGCGGGCCCGGTCTTCGCCTTGTTCTTGACCTTGACGTAGCCGTAGTCCGGGGCCAGGAGTATCTGGGGCCTGCGGCCCGGCTTGGCCGCCGGGCGGAACTCCAGGTCCACGCAGTTGTCGTTGAAGGAGATGGGCGAGGTCTCGGCCTCGTACCAGTAGGCCAGCTCGTCCTCGGGCCAGGCCGGGACCGTGGCCGGGCCTTCGAAGTAGCGCGTATCGAGGACCAGGCGCTTGACCTGGGATACTCCCAGAGCGGCCAACGAGGAGGCCCAAACCTCGAAGACCTCCTCGCGGCTGGCGCGGCCGCGGCCCGAGATGGACGGATCTCCCGTGCCGCGCCAGACCAGGACGGAGAGCTTCTTCTGGCCTTGGTCCTTCTTGTCGATGAGAAAGGAGGTGGCGAAGCTGAACTCAGGCTTGAGGAAATCCAGGGCCGCGGCGGAGCTGGCCAGCTTGGCCGTGGAGGCCGGCAGCAGGGGGAGGTCGGGACTGCGCGAGTAGTGAGTGACGCCATCTGCGACCGAGACGAAGAGGGCTCCCACCGTAGCGCTGCTCAATGACTTCGCGGCGAAGATCTCCTCGGCGGCGGCCGGGAAGCCTTGGGCGGCGAGCTCCCTGCTCGTGGATAGACAGAGCAGCAGAAGCGCGAGCTTCGCATCGTGGCAAGCATGGCCCATGGGCACGCTATGATATCAAAACCCGGCGGGCCCTGGACCTAGGCGTTGGACTCCCATCGGACCCATGCGCCGGGCGCCTTCCCCGCCTAAAATATCAGCGACATGTCGAAGCTCTTGACCATCTTGATCCTGACGCTCGGGACTTCCGTCGGCCTGGGCCAGGAGCAGCCCTCCGGAGCCTTCTCTCAGCTCTTCGCGGCCGCGGCCGCGTCCGGGGTCGATTCGCGGTCGGCGGCGGTCCCGGTGCCGGCCGCCGCGCAGGCCGCCTCCCGGCCGGACTGCGCGGCCGAGCTCAAGAAGCCCCTCGCTGATATCCCCGCGGCGGTGATGAGCGAGTGCCTCGATCTGGCTTGGCGCTCCCAGTCCGCCATCGGCGAGGCCGCGCCCTCCGGCGCTGCCTCGGACTCGGACCGAAGGATCGTCGGGTATTATGTTGATACGTGGGCCTACCTGGTCAACAGGGCCTTGCGGGAGGGTGATTCCCGATACCTTGACGCGAACCGGGCGCCGTTGGCCCGGCTCGATCTGGCGTTGGGCGGTTTTCCGGTCTTTCGGGGGGTCGTCTTCCGCGGTTCGGCCTACCCACCTTCCGCTACCCTCGCGCCGGGAACCGCCTTCATCGATCCCGCCTTCGTGTCGACGACCATGGACCCCGCCATCGCGGAGCATTACGCGGGGGCGGACGGCTATATCACGGTGATCTTCAGCCAGTCCGGCCGGCTGTTGTCCTACGACCGGAGCACCCAGGAGCTTTCAGCTGAAAAAGAGGTGCTCATCCCCCGCGGCCGTTCTTTCAGGCTGCTCAAGACCGGCCGATCCGACCGCGGTCTGACGGTCGTCTTTCTCGTCGAGATGTAGCTCCCTGGGCTAGCAGGCTGCTGATAAAGTCCGTTCTGCGAGCGCCCGGCGGCCGTCTGCCGGGCGCAACCGACCCGCGCAGCGGGGCGGCAGAACCCATCCGATAGGTTGCACGAAGGATGGCGCCTTCGGCGCGACTGGCGAGCCTTCGGCTCGCCAGTTCGGGGACGGACTGTTGCCCGCTACCGAAAGGACTGTGTCCGGACACAGTCCTTTCCGCTCATGTCGAGCACCCGTTCCACGCCGATGCGGGTCTTGAGGCGCACTTCCCCGGCGGGCTTCTCCGCGACTTGGCCGATGACCGCCGGGGAACAGCCCGCTGAGCGCAGGGCCGTCAAAGTGCGCTCGCGATGGTCGGGCGGCACGAAGGCCACGAGCCGGCCCTCGCAGGCCATGTAGAGCGGGTCGAGCCCGAACATCTCGCAGGCGCCTTCCACCTCGCGGCGGACCGGGACCTTCTCCTCGTCGATGGAGATGCCGCAGCCGGATTTTTGGGCGATCTCGTTGAGGGCCGTGGCCAAGCCGCCGCGCGTGAGGTCGCGCAGGCAGGCAACGTCCGCTTCCGCCTCCAGCAAAGCGCGCACCGCTGGCCAGAGATGCGCCGCGTCGCTGGTCAGGGCGGTCTCGAACTTGAGCCCCTCGCGCACGGAGAGGATGGCGGCTCCGTGCGCGCCCACGTCGCCGCTGATGATTACGACCTGTCCGGGCCGCACGCGTTCCGGAGAAACGGGGTTGGGAGCCAGGATGCGGCCGACCCCGGCGGTGTTGAGGTAGAGGCCGTCGCCCTTGCCGCGCTCCACTACTTTGGTGTCGCCGGTCACGATGCGCACCCCGACCTCGGAGGCGGCGCGGGACATGGACTGGGCTACCTGAGCGAGCGCGTCGAGGCTGAGCCCCTCCTCTATGATGAAGCCGCAGCTCAGATACATCGGCTGGGCTCCGCACATGGCGAGGTCGTTGCAGGTGCCGTGGACCGAGAGCGAGCCGATGTCCCCGCCCGGGAAGAATATGGGGCGCACCACGAAGGAATCCGTGGTGAAGGCGAGGCGGTCCTGGCAGGGCTCCAGGCGCGCCCCGTCGTGCGCCTCGTGCAGGGCGGGATCCGTGAAGGCGGAGAGGAATATCTTGGCGATGAGTTGGTGCATGAGGCGGCCGCCGCTGCCGTGCGCCAGAGTCACCGTGCCGCCGGGAGCATGCGGGACCGGACAGGATAGGGTGAATTCTTCCTTCATCGATGATATCTATGGTAAGCGGCGCAGGCGCCTTCGGAGGAGACCATGGGCGCCCCGAGGGGGTTGTCGGGGGTGCAGAGGGTCCCGAAGGCCGGGCATTGGTGGGGCTTGCGCAGCCCCCGCAGGACCTCGCCGGCGAGGCATTCCTTGGGCTCGGCTGCGACTACGCCCTCCACTTGGAAGCGCTGCTCCGCGTCCATGGAGGCATAGGCAGCCCGCAAGCGCAGTCCGCTCTCCGCGATCGGGCCGATGCCGCGCCATTGCCTGTCGCAGGGCTCGAAGACCTCGCGCACCAAAGCGATGGCGGCCTGGTTGCCCGAGGCCCGCGCCGAGCGGGCGTACTGGTTCTGGACCGCGCAGGTCCCGCGCTCGAGCTGGCGCACCAGCATGGCCAGTCCCTGGAATATGTCGAGGGGCTCGAAGCCGGTCACCACGATGGGGGCCTTGTACTTGGCCGCCAGGGGACCGTACTCCGCAAACCCAGCCACGGTGCAGACATGCCCGGCGGCGAGGAAACCCTGCACCTTGTTGGAGGGGGAGGAGAGGATGGCCTCCATCGCCGGGGGCACGAGCACGTGAGCCACGAGCATGGAGAAGTTGGCCAAGCCGAGGGTCTGGGCCTGCTTGGCCGCCATGGCGGTCATGGGCGCGGTGGTCTCGAAGCCCACCGCGAAGAACACCACCTGCCGGTCGGGGAGCTGCCGGGCGAGCGCGACCGCGTCGAGGGGGGAATAGACGATGCGGATGTCCGCTCCCTGGGCGCGGGCCTCGAGCAGGCTGCCCCGGGAGCCGGGCACGCGGAGCATGTCTCCAAAGGAGCAGAACACCACCTCGGGCCGGCGGCTGACCGCGATCGCTCGGTCGATGAGCTCCAAGGGGGTCACGCAGACGGGACAGCCCGGGCCGTGGACCAAGGAGAGCTGCGCCGGGATGAGCTGGTCGATGCCGAAGCGCACGATGGCATGGGTCTGGCCGCCGCAGACCTCCATGACGGTCCAAGGATGCCGGGTCAAGGCCTGGAGGAGCTTGGCGTAGCGCTCGGCGGCTCTGCGGTCGCGGTACTCGTCGAGGTACTTCACCGGGCTTCCTTGGCCGCGGCCGCGTCGAGCTCTTCGAGGTACCTGAAGGTCTCCGCCGCCTCGGCCTCGTCTATGACGCTGATGGCGAAGCCGGCGTGGATGATGACGTAATCGCCGATCTTGGCCTCCGGGACGTAGGCGAGGCAGGCGTCTTTGACGATGCCGTTGAAGTCGATCCGGCCCGTGGACAGGCCGCCTGCTTCAGCGGCGATGCTGACGACCTTGCCCGGGATGCCAAGGCACATATGCATAATTTACAAAATTTGACCGGACTACACGGACTATTAGAAAAAATGATAGATTCAAGCCATGAGATTGCTCACTTTCATGGCGCGCCGTTTCGTGGCCGGAGACACCCTGGAGGAGGCGGTGCTCCAGGTCAGGAGGCTCAACTCCGAGGGCATCAAGGCGACCCTCGATAATCTGGGCGAGGAGTGCCAGACCCGCGAGCAGGCGACCGGGGCCCGCGACGAGTACGTCAAGATGCTGGGCCGCATCGCGGCGGAGAAGCTCGACTGCAACGTCTCGCTCAAGCTCACCCAGTTCGGCATGGGGCTGGACCTGGGCTTCTGCAAGGACAACCTCTTCCGGGTGCTTGACGAGGCCAGGACCTACGACAATTTCGTGCGCATCGACATGGAGGGCACGGGCTACACGGACAAGACCTTGGACCTGCTCCGGCAGGCCAAGGCCTACTACCCGAAGGTCGGCATCGTGATCCAGGCCATGCTGCGCCGCAGCGTAGATGACGTCGCGGAGCTGGTCCAGTCGGGCATCTGCGTGCGCCTATGCAAGGGGGCCTACAAGGAGCCGCCCGAGCTGGCTTTCCCCGACAAGAAGGACGTCAACTCCAACTATGACAAGCTGGCCGGGATGCTCCTCAAAGGCCCGAACCCCGCCTTCGCCACGCATGACGACGACCGCATCGCCGCAGCCGTCTCCGCCGCCGAGAAGGCCGGGTTGCCCAAGCCGAAGTATGAGATCCAGATGCTCTACGGCCTGCGCGCCAGGCGCTGGAAGGAGCTGGCGGCGGCGGGGCATGTGGTGCGCATCTACACGCCTTACGGGACGCACTGGTTCCCTTACTTCTACCGCCGCATCCGGGAGCGCAAGGAGAACCTGCTGTTCGTGCTGCGCAACTTCTTCGAGTGAGGCCGACATGGTCACCGCGAAACTGATGGGATTCCTGGACGAGGAGATCGCCAAGCTCAAGAGCGAGGGCCGCTTCGTCAAGCTGCGCATCCTGGAAGGCCCTCAGGAGCCGGTCTCGGTCATCGACGGCAAGAAGGTGGTGAACCTCACCTCCAACAACTACCTCGACCTGGCCAACCATCCGGCGCTGAAGGCCGCGGCCAAGTCCGCCATCGACAAGTACGGGGTGGGCACCGCCGCGGTCCGGCCGATCATCGGGACCATGGACATCCACATGCAGCTGGAGCGCAAGCTCGCGGAGTTCAAGGGCACCGAGGCGGCCTTGGTCTTCCAATCGGGCTTCACGGTCAACGTCGCCTGCTGCCAGAGCCTGATGTCCGACGAGAAGGACCTGCTGATCTCGGATGAGCTCAACCACGCCTCGATCATCGATGGGGGCAGGCTCTCCAAGGCCGTGCGCAAGATCTATCCGCACAAGGACATGAAGGCCTTGAAGGCCATCCTGGAGTCTGGCGAGGCGCGCGGCGCGCGGCGCAAGATGATCGTGACGGACGGGGTCTTCAGCATGGACGGCGACCTCGCGCCTCTGCCGCAGATCGTGGAGCTGGCCGAGAAGCACGGAGCCTTCGTGATGGTGGACGACGCGCACGCCTCGGGCGTGATGGGCCGCAACGGCCGCGGCACGCCGGACCATTTCGGCCTGACCCAGAGGGTGCAGATCCAGATCGGGACCTTGTCCAAGGCCGTGGCCGCCATCGGCGGCTACGTGGCGGGCTCGAAGTCCCTGCGCGACTATCTGGCCTCGGTGGGGCGGCCTTTCATGTTCTCCAGCTCGCATCCGCCGTCGGTGACGGCGACCTGCATCGCGGCCTTGGACCTGCTGCTGCTGGAGCCTCAGCGCATCGAGAAGCTCTGGAACAACGCCCGCCACTTCAAGGAGGGCTTGAAGAAGCTGGGCTTTGACACGGGGGCCAGCGAGACGCCGATCACGCCGGTCATCGTCGGCGACACGGCCAAGGCGCAGAAGTTCAGCGCCCGGCTCTTCGAGGAGGGGGTCTTCGCCCTCTCCATCTGCTACCCGATCGTGGCCAGGGGCAAGGACCGCCTGCGCACCATCGTGTCCTCGGGGCACACGGAGCGCGACCTGGACTTCGCCTTGGAGAAGTTCGGGAAGGTCGGCAGGGAGCTCGGCCTCATTTAGCCGACGCGAATAATGCTAGAATATCCGACCTTAAAAGACCGAGGTCCTCAAAAAAGCGCCATGCTCAACGCCAGCCTCTCCCTCCTCTTGCTGCTGGGGCTTCCTCCCGGGCAGTGCCAAGCCCCGGCCCGCGAGGCGACGACGTCCCAGAACGATCTGGCCGCCATGCGTATCATCCTGGAAGAGATCGCGGTCGACCCCAATAACCAAAGGGCCCAGTCCCTGCTCAAGGATCTGTGGCAGTCGAACCTCCGCAAGCGCGAGGCGGCCCTGGAGCCGGGGCTGAAGGCCGGCGGCGCGCCGAAGGCTTCCCCGGAGTCCCAGAAGCGGCTGTCCCAGGCCATCGAGGTGCTGGATTCCGTCAAAAAGGAAGGACGGCCCTCGGGCGGGGCATCCCCCGCCGATTCGGGCATGTTCACGGCCCTGGTGCGGGGCGCGGCCGACTCTTACGAGCAAGGCCGTCAGAAGGATGCCATGCTCCTGCTGAGCACCGCGCTTGACCTGTATCCCGCGAAGACCTCCACCCAGGTCCTCAGCGAAGTGGCGACGTCTACCCAGCCCGCGACTCCCGATGCCGCGGAGTCGGCCCGGCAGCTCTTCCGGGCCGGGATCCGCTTCTACCGCGCCGGCGACCTCGCGCAGGCGGCCCAATCCTTCAGGGAGGGCTTGGCCTACGATCCGAGCAACGAATGGATCAAGGAATCCCTCGAAAGGACCATGGACGAGCTGAAGAAGTCTTTCGACAAGTCCATGAAGGATCTGAAACTCAATGCCGCGGTCGCGCCGTCCCGGCCGGCGTCCCAGCCGGCGTCCCAGCCGGCGCCTCAGCCGGCGCCTCAGTCTCCGGAGCCTTCGGCGGCTCGCCACGTGGTCCAGAAGGGGGACACCTTTTGGAACCTCGCGCAAAGATACTATGGGGATCCGCAGAGATGGGAAGTCATCCGGGATGCCAATGGCCAGAACCTGGAGCTGGGCGCCACGGTGCTGATCCCTCCGGTTGCCGCCTCGTCCGGGGCTGTCAAGCGCCAACAGCCTGCCGTCGCGACCGACCGCCCCCGCAGTCACGTCGTGCGCAAGGGGGACAGCCTGACGAGGCTGGCCAAGAAATATTACGGGAATGCCTCGTACTTCCAGTTCATCCTGCGGGCCAATCCGGGGCTCAAGGACGGGGACGATCTGAAATTCGGCAGCACGCTGGTCATCCCCCCGCTTCCCAAGACCTCACCGCGGCAATAAGGGACCGCGCAGCATCCGGAAGACCGGTCCGGCGGATTTGGTATAATCTCTCCGTGCCCGCCCTGCTGGCGCTCGAGGCATCCCTTGAGCGCGTTCGTTCCGGACTGGAAAGCCGCAGCCGCCGCATCTCCGGCCGCGTCGGAGAGGGATTGGCCGAGCAGATGGCCCGGCCCGGCAAGATGCTGCGCGCGCGCTTCTGCCTGCTCTTGGGCGCCGCCCTCGGCGTGGAGACGGCCAAATCCGAAGCCGCGGCCCGGGGCATGGAGTTCGTGCACAACGCCTCGCTGCTGCACGACGACTGCGTGGACCTCGCCCGCTTGCGCCGGGGCCGCCCCACGCCCAACGAGGTCTTCGGCGTCAACGTGGCTTTGCTGCTGGGCGACCTGGCCTTCGCCCAGGGGCTTGAGGAGGTCGTGGACCTCACCCCCCAGTCGGCCAAGCGCATGATCAGCACCGCCCGCGAGATGGCGGTCGGCGAGCTCCAGGAGGAGTTCCTCAAGGGCAGCGTCGGCGTCACGGTGGAAGCCTATCTTGGCGTCATCTCCCGCAAGACCGGCGCCCTTTTCGAGTGGTGCGGCGCCACTTTGGCCGAGCTCTCGCCCCTGCCCCACGCGGACGCGGACCCGCCGCGCTTGGGCAGCGCCGCGGGCATGCTCCTGCAGGTCATAGACGACATCCAGGATTACACTCTGACCAAGGCCGCCTCGGGCAAGGAGCCGGGCCGGGACCTCTGCGAGCGGCGCCTGACCTTGCCCGCTATCCTCGCGCTCAACGACCCGGCCGCGCGGCCGGAGTTCCTTCGGCTCTGGGAGGCGGGGGGGGAGGGGCGAGCCTCGGTGGAGCGCATGGCCAGCTTCCTGGAGTCCTCCGGACACATGGAGGCGGCGCGGGGACGGGCCCGGGAGCTGGTGCGTTCGATCCGGACCTGGGCCGCGGCCCTGCCGGTCAAGGAATTCAGCGTCAGCTTCTGCTCCTTCATAGATGCCATGGAACGCCGGGAATTCTGATGGGCTACGAGGCTCTCATCCGCCGCGCCTGGCGCACCGGGGATTTCAGCATCCAGTCGCTCCTCGAGGACGATCCGGAGACCGGCGTCTCCCGCGAGGAACTGCGCCGCAAGGTCAAGACGGAGATGGAAGACATCATCGCGCGGGAGGCGGGCGACGCCGCGTGCTGCCTGAGCGCCCACAAGGAGGGTTCCATGAGGCTGGCCCCGTTCGTGAAATTCCGCGAGGAGAAGTTCGGCGCGGTGCTCTTCGAGACCCGCTCCGAGAAGGTCTACACCTTGAGTCCGACCGGCGCCGCGGTGGTGCGCGAGATCGTCTCCGGCGCCGACGCCGGGTCTTTGGTCGGCCGCCTGCAGAAGAAGTACTCGGACAAGACCGGCAAGCTGGCGCGGGAGGCGGCGGCCTTCCTCGCCGACCTCAAGAAGAAGGGGCTGGTCACGGAATAAGATGGCCGTCGTGCTCCCCGAAAGCCTGGGCGCCAGCGCCGCGGACCTCAAGAGCCCGCTCTACGCCGCCTGGCAGCTGACCAACGAGTGCGACCTGCGCTGCCTGCACTGCATCGAAGACTCGGGGCCCGGCCAGGCCTTCCCGGACGAGCTCTCGCGCGGCGAGGCCTTCCGGATCGTCGATGAGCTCATCGCGGCCGAGGTGCCCTACGTGGCCTTCTCCGGCGGCGAGCCCCTCCTGCACCCGCAGCTTTTCGATCTGCTGAACCGCTTCCGGGGCCAGGGGGTGGGCCTCAAGCTCGAGACCAACGGCCAGCACCTCGATGCCGCGACCTGCGGCCGCCTGGCCGACGCCCAGGTCAAGGCCGTGCAGGTCTCTTTGGATGGGACCAGCGAGCAGGCCCTGTGCCAGCTGCGGCCCAAAGCCAGCCTGCGCAAGATCCTGGACGGCATCCGCGATCTGCGCGAAGCCGGAGTCGAGGTCGAGGTCAATTTCGCGCCCACCCGGCACAACGTCGACCAGGTCGCCGCGGCCATGGACCTGGCGCACTCCCTCGGCGCCTACGCCTTCTATACCGGCCGGCTCATGTACACGGGCCGGGCGGTGCGCTCCTGGGAGAGGATCGCGCCCTCCGAAGAGCAGTACGCCGGGTTCTTCTCGGCGGTCAAAGCCAAGGCCCGGGAGCTGGAAGGCCGCATGCGCGTCTGCTACCATGAGTTGGGCATCGTGGAGGAGCTGCGCACCCGCGCCGCGCATCCCGCCGCGCTCGTCATCATCCTGCCCGACGGCCGGGTCAAGCTCATCAACGCCCTGCCCTTCACCTGCGGGGACCTGCGCCGGCAGAGCCTGGCCGAGGTGTGGGAGCATTATCAGAAGGCTTGGAAGGACCCGCAGGTGACGGGCTTCATCGATGAGTTGGCCAAAGACGAAAAGGCCATCTCGCGATTGCATGAGTGGGTGGCGCTTTGAGCAGCGGTTCGCTCACCCCTAACGGCACGACTGCCCCCCTCGTAGGGGGGCAGTCGGACTCGGGACCTTCGGTCCCGAGTGCCATTTTCTCGACCATCCGCTACAGGTTCTTCTTATACGCCGGTCTCTTGCCCTACCTCTTGGGCGCTGCTTGGGCCTATGGGATGGAGGGGACTTTCAACGCCAAGGTCTTCTGGCTGGGGTTCTTGGGCATCTTCCTCTCCGTGGTGGGCGTGGAGTCCTTCAACGAATACTTCGACGCGCGCCTGGGCACGGACCGGGTCTTCAACCCTTCCGACGAGGAGGACATCCCGGAGTGGATGCTGCGGCTGGGCATCGCCGCTTTCACGGTAGCGGCCGGCATCGGGCTCTACCTCGCCGTCGGCGGGGGCTGGCCCATCCTGCTCTACACTGCGCTCGGCGGCTTGGCCGCGGTCTTCTACGTGGGCCCGCCCATCCGCTGGGTGTACCGCGGCCTGGGCGAGACGGCCATCGGCCTCTCCTACGGCCCCTGGATGACCTTGGGCAGTCTCCAGCTGCACACGCACCGCTTCTCATGGGGGGCGCTGGCCGCCTCGCTGGTGCCCGGATTGCTCATCACGGCCCTGGCCGTGGTCAACGAGATCCCGGACTTCCACCAGGACCGGCTGGTGGGCAAGCGCAACCTCGTGGTGCGCGCGGGCCGGCGGAACGGGGTGCGGCTCTACCTGGCTTTCGCGGGAGCCGGCCTGCTCATCGCGGTGGGCGGCGCCGCTTTCGGACTCTTCCCGCGCGCGGCGGCGCTGGCCGCGCTGGCCGGGGCGCCGCTGCTGTGGGCCAGCGGCAGGGCCGCGGCCGCGACCTGGGACACCCCCAGGCTCTTCGTGCCGGCCGTGCGCCGCATCGTGCAGTGCTACATGGTCGCCACCGCGGTCTTCATCATCGCGGTCGCCTGGGGGGGGGGATGAGGATAGACTCCTTCGGCGCCCCGCTCATGGTCTCCTGGCAGTTCACCCGGGAGTGCGACCTGGCCTGCCTGCACTGCTGCACGGACTCCCGGCCCGGGGGCCGGCTGCCCGACGAGCTTTCCGCCGAGGAAGCCCTGCGGGTGGCGGAGCAGATCGCGTCGGCTGAAGTGCCCTATGTCCTCTTCGGCGGAGGCGAGCCGGCCGGCGCGCCTCATTTCTTGGCGACCGCCGAGGCTCTGGGCCGGGCGGGCGTGTATCTCAAGGTCGAGACCAACGGCCAGCGGCTCCAGGCCGAGTCCATTGCGCGTCTGTCCCGGCTGCCTGTGCGCTCCATCCAGGTCTCCTTGGACGGGAGTACCCAGCAGAGCTACGGCCGGCTGCGCCCGGGCGCTTCCTTGCCAGCGGCCGTGGAGACTTGCCGCAGGGTCCGCGGCGCGGGCCTGCCGTTGGAGGTGACCTTCGTCCCGACCCGGTTCAATATCCTGGAGGCGGAGGCGGTCATGGACTGCGCCCTGGAGCTGGGAGCTTTCCGGTTCAACACCGGGGCGCTGATGCGGCTGGGCCGGGCCGCGCGGCTTTGGGACGCGCTGGAACCTTCTTCCCAAGACTATGGACAATTTCTTAGACTCTTAGGGCGCAAGGAGCGGGAGTTGGCGGGCCGCATGGAAGTCTGCTACCGCCCGTTCGAACTGCGCCAGGGTGTGGAGGAGTGGCTCCGCGAGCCGCCGGGCACCTTGTCGGTGCAGGCGGACGGGAAGGTCAGGGTCTCGGCGGTCCTGCCCTGGCTGTGCGGGGATTTGCGCCGCGACTCCTTGGCCGAGGCGTGGGACGCGTACCGGACGGCCTGCGCATCGACGGACGTGGTCGATGCGCTCAAGGCCTTGATCTATGGCGATCTGCCCAGACCGGAAGCAGGACTGGGCGTAGGAGACAGGAATGGACGAGCGCAACACTGTGACCGACGTGCAGGCTGACGAGAAGCTCGCGTGGGAGACTCCCTCGATCGAGGAAGTCACCGACCGAGTGATGGCGCAGCCCTACATTCGGTTCACGTGACGGACCCGAGGGGGGCGTCGGCAGGAGACTACCGCGCCCCCCTCTTTCTTGCCTGGCAGCTGAGCAACGTCTGCCGCTGCCGCTGCCTGCCCTGCTGCGAGGACTCCGGCCCGGACCGGGCCTGGCCGCGCGAACTGGCCCGGGAAGAAGCCCTGCAGCTGGCGCGGGACATCGTCGCGGCCGGCATCCCCCATGTGGCTTTCGGCGGGGGTGAGCCCGTGGCCGTGCCGCATTTCTGGGAGGTCTGCGCGGTCCTGCATGCGGGCGGGGTGGGCCTCAAGATCGAGACGGATGGATTGCTCCTCGACGAGGCCGCCTGCGTGCGGCTCAAGGAATGGGATGTCGCCTGCGTGCAGATCAGCTTGGACGGCGCCAGCGCCGCGGTCCATGACCGAGTGCGGCCGGGCGGCTCTTTCGACGGTGCGGCGGCCAGCGTGCGCCGGCTGGCGCAGGCGGGCCTGGGGCCGGAAGCGGTCTTCACGCCCACGCGCCTCAACCTGGCCGACGCCCCCGCGGTCTTCGACCTCGCCTCGCGCATCGGAGCGCGGACCTTCGTGACCGGGCCCCTGATGCGCCTGGGGCGGGCGGCCGCGCATTGGAAGACTCTGGCGCCTTCGGAGAACGATTGGCAGGGGACCGTGGCCTGCCTTGAGGAGCGGGCCCGGGTGAGCGATCTGCGCCTGGCCATCTATCCTTGGGACGTGCGCGAGGAGATCCGCGTGCGGCGGGACAGCCCGCAGGCCATGATGCTGGTGGTCCCGGACGGGAAGGCCAAGCTCCTCAACGCCCTGCCTTTCGCGCCGGGAGACCTCCGGCGGCAGAGCCTGAGCGAGGCCTGGCAGGCGGTCTGCCGGGCCTGGAGCTCTCCCAAAGTCAACGATTTCATAGACCAGGTCCTCGCTGATCCGAAGCTGCTGCGCCACGCCAACGAGTGCTGGGACGTCTAGCGGGGGTCAGACCCTCACAAACTTCACAAACTGAGTCGCAACGCTTGAGCTGGGCCGACGGGCCTAATCCGGCTTAGGCCGATTATCTCCTCCCACAGTACCACAGGACCTTCGCAGTAAGACCCGTCGGGCCCTACACTGAGGGCATGGACAAGAAGACCGGTCTTGCCGGAAAGCTGACCTCCTCCATCCTCTGCGCGGCCCTCCTCCTTGTAAGCCCCGGCCCCGCCGCCTACGCAGCCGCAGGACAGATCGCCAGCATCAAGGTCACGGCTCCGGTCGGCGCGTCCATGGGCATGGTCGGCGGCTCCATCAACGCCGCTGCCGCCAACAATCTCAATATCCAGCTCAGCCTGAGCCAGGTCGCGCTCACCGCCCATCTGTCGCCGGGGCAAGCCGCTCCGGTGGTCACGGTCCAGGATCTCGCCGCGCCCCAGGCCCTGGCCCTGGAAAGCCCTATCGCCGTGGCCGAGACCATCGCTTCTCCCGCCGCAGGCCAGCTCCTCGCCGCGCCGGCCGCTGAGCGCGACACCGCCGCCCCGGTCGACGGGCAGACGGCCCTCGTGGAGCAGGCCCAAGCCATCGAGGCCGCTCCCGGCCGCCTGCAGGCTCCGGCCTCGCGCGTCCAGATCGGCATCCTCAAGACCTTGCGCTCGATCTTCTCCTCCGCCAAGGAGGAATCCTCCGTCCCGGTGGCAGGACCAGAAGGCTCGGCAGCAGCCTCAGCCGTCCTCCAGCCCGCCGCTCCCGCGGACCAAGGAGCGATGACCCAGGCGCCGGCGGCCCCCGCCGTCGCGGCGAAAGCCCCGGCCGCCTCCAAGCTCAAGACCATCCTGCGCTGGGCCCTGCCCATACTCGCTGTGACGGCTCTCATCTACAGCATCGACTTCGGGACCAAGGCCCTGGCCGTCAAGTATCTGGTCACCGCTTTCCACGAGTGCGCCTGGCGCGCGCCGCTGCTGGCCGGCATCATCCCCTACATCGGGGTCACGGCCTTCATCGCGCGCAAGTCCCTGCCCAACGACCACAAGGTCTGGCGCTGGTCGGCCAAGCAGCTGGGCAACGGCCGCCTGGGCTTCTACCAGGTCGAGCTCTCCGGCTTCGACACCATGGCCAAGGACCACCCGTCCTTGCGCTGGGCCCTGAAGCTCTACGACCTCTCCATCGCCTTGATGCTGGGCGGCATGCTCGGCAACGGCGTCGACGCCTTCCGCCTGGGCGGAGCGCTCGACTGGATCCCCCTGGGCCGCTCGCTCATGAACTTCGCGGACGTGGCCCTGCTCCTGGGCCTGGCCTTCTTCCAGCTGGCCACCAGCTTCTTCATGAAGGCCGCCAAGGCCCATCACGACGGCACGCCCCTGCATTTCAGCACCGTGAGCTTCCTGGGCCTGCCGCTGCTCGGCTTCTTCATCGCCTGGGCCTTCGGCTCCGCAGCCACGGAGCTGCCGCTCATGCTGGCCATGAAGAGCGTCGCCTTCATCTACATCATGGGCTTCTCCATGCTCCTGGGCATCTCGCGCTTCCTGGCGGCCCTGGGCGTGGACCGCTTCGTCAAGAAGTTCGTGGCGGAGCAGGGCGAGAAGAAGAAGGCCTGAGCCGCCCTTAGCGCCAATGCCGGTCACTTAAGGCCCGCTTCCGTCGGCCGTTGCCGTTAAGACCCTCGGAACCCCTACGGGGTTCCGAGGCCGGCGGTGTGCCCAGCATGAGCATGACTGGGAGGTGCAAGTCCTCTGGAGAACCTGGTCGCAGGGACTCCAAGCGAAACGCAAGGCGATGGTCCGCGAGGGTCACGCTGAAAGAAGCGGATAGCGAAG
>JAPLKL010000024.1 GCA_026388095.1 Elusimicrobiota bacterium
CTGGCCGGTCAGGAGGATGACGTTCTCCTCCGGCACGCCCAGGACGGCCTGGGCGTAGCGCGCGAAGGACGCGGCGTCGCGCTCGGCGAAATTGGCCGCGGGCAAAGAGCGGTAGCGCTCCACGCCGATGACCAAGGCGAAATCGTCGGGCCGGGGCTCGCCTTTGCGCGCCGGAAGCGCCTCGGCCTCCTGGACTTGGGGGGCTGGCTGAGGCGCGATCCGGGGCGCAGCGTAGGCGGGGGTCGCCATCACGAGTTTGCCGGCGGCCGCCGGCCTCGGCCGCGCCGCGTCCTGCGCGATCTGGGCATCGGTCGCGGCGAAGTCCAGCATCCGGACCTCGTCGATCTGCCCGTTGAACCATTCACCCGGGCCGCATCCCCCTTCGGTGGTCCCCGGCGTATAGCCGATGCCCATCGCCTGCGGCTCCGTCCGCGACAACCCGTACGGCCAGGGAGCTGTGCCGTCGAGCCGGCCGTTGACGTAGACTTTCAGGGTGGCCCCATCATAGGTGCCGGCCGCGAAGGTCCATGTGTTCGTGGGGATCGCCGTCGTTCCGACGGCGGAGGCGTGGGGGCCGCTGCCGTTCCGTCCCATATTCAAGAACAGCTTCGATTCTATCATGGCGAAGTTGTACTCGATGCAGTACGCCGTGCTGGGCCCGTTGGTCTTCGTCACGATGTCCCTGATGCCGCCCCAGCCGGCGGCAGGCTTTATCCAGGCTTCGATCGTGAACTGGGAAGGGTTGAGCGCGGCAGAGTCGGGCACCCGGACGCCGGTGTCGGCGCCGTTGAAGCTCAAGGCGCTCCCGGACCGGCCCGCGGACCAGGCGGGCGAGCCGACCAGCGTGCCGTCGCTGCCGTTGCCGCTGGAGTCATGGGCTGTGCTCCCCGAGCCTTCGTCAAGACGCCACAGCCCCACAGCGCCCGCCTCCTCCTGCGGGGCCGGCTCGTGATTGCGTATGGGCCGCAGGCGGTCCTGGGCCGGGTCGTAGACCTCGGCCACGGCGCTGGCCGCGGACCGGTCCGAATCCAGATGCCCGCTGAAGAGGTATATCTTGCCCCCAGCCGCGACCGCCCGCGGTGAAGACCTGGCCTCCGTCAGTGGTTCGGCTTCGTACCAGAGCCCGGTGGCCGCATTGTAGACCTCATGCGCGGCAAGATACCGGGTTCCGCTGCCCTCGCCGCCCAAGACATGGATCGACCCGCCCAAGACGGGCGCTGCGAAGCGCGTCCGCGCCATGGGCATGGACGGCGCTTTGGACCAGGAGTCGCTCTTGGGATCGTAGACCTCCACGGTGTCGTACGGCGGGCCGCTGATCGGATGCCCGCCCAGCGCATAGATCCGGCCTCCAGAGACGGCCAAGCCGGGGTCGCAGCGGCCGGTCGGCATCGGCGACAGGCGCTTCCACGAATCGGCGCGGGGATCGTAGCCCAGGAACTGCCCCGAGCACTGCGCGCCCATGACATAGAAGATGCCGTCGACCACGGCCCCCCTCGACATGCCCGCAGTGGGAACCGGCGCCCGGGCCTCCCAGGTCCTGGTCTCGGGGTCATACACCTCCAGGCGAT
This sequence comes from Elusimicrobiota bacterium, assembly GCA_026388095.1. Taxonomy (NCBI): domain Bacteria; kingdom Pseudomonadati; phylum Elusimicrobiota; species Elusimicrobiota bacterium. Next base: position 1,569 of record JAPLKL010000024.1, read on the forward strand.
CGGACGGTCCTTGGACACCCGACCCTCCGGCCACGTAGAACCTCCCGTCCATGAAGGCGGCCGCTGCGTTGAGATGTTGGGTGTGGATGCTGGGAAGCTGAGACCAAGTCTGGCGCAACGGGTCAAAGACCCACAGATCGGATTCTTCCCGTTGCCTGACCCCCCCTGCCATGATCAGGCCGTCTTTCTCATCAAGGGCCGCGTACTGTACCGCGAAAGGGATGTCCTTGAGTCTCGTCCAGGGAGTACGGAGAGGAGGAGCCGCGGCGACCGGCGGCGACGACGGCGGCGGGCCCTGGATCGGCCGGGCCTTGACCCCGCCGCCATGGCCGGACCCCGGCTTCCTCATCACGAAATTCTGCAGAGCGAACCCGGTGAAGTCGCCCAGGTTCCCGCCCGTGGTCACGCCCTTGTAGGTCCCGATGATGTTCCCGGCCGGGCTCAGCTTCGTGACCGAGGAGACGCCCGCGTTCATCACCCACACGTCGCCGGAAGCGTCGACGGCGATGCCGCCCTTCGGGTTCCTGCCCGCGCTGTAGGTCCCGATC
>JAPLKL010000025.1 GCA_026388095.1 Elusimicrobiota bacterium
AAGGCTGGCGGTCGATCCGCTGATGGCGACATGTCCCACGGCGCCCACGGCCAGCTGCTTCTGGGCGAAGGTGATGCAGCCGCCGAGGTCCAGCTTGCGCTGGTCCGAGACGTTGGCCTCCTCGCCGAGGAAGACCTCGCGGAAGAAGACCGGGAAACCCTTGTCCGCCACGAGGATGCGCACGTTGCCGCCGTCGAAATGCACCTGGCAGTAGGCCGCCCCGCCGACGCTCTTGTCCAAGGCCTGCCAGAGCTTGAGGGCGGAGCAGGGGGCGGTCTCCATGCCCGCGATGGACAGTCCGAGGTTCTGCAGCATGGCCGAGATGTTGGCGAGGTTCTGCTTCTGGGTCACCGCGATCAAGGTCCCCTGGCGGGCGCGGTTGGCGGCGTCCGGCGGCAGGGGGATGATCTGGTAGTCGTAGCTGAGGGCCTCGAAAGGGATGGGGATGTATTTCTTGGCTTCCACGGGCACGGCGGATTTCCAGAACCGGCGCTCGATGGTCGGCATGGTGAAATAGCGCAGCAGGCCCAAGTGGTGGGAGAGCGTGACCATCACGTGTTTGGTGCTCCACTTGAACTGCGACATGGACTGCTGGATGAGGGTGCCCAGCTTCTGGTTCTCGGTGAGGAAGCTCGTGTTGAGCGTGCCCGTCATGGTGCCGGCGTCCTTCTTCTCTGCCGGGATCGGGACCGGGATGCGCACGAGATGCTCCACGACGAGCTTCCCCGACCGCTCCATGTTGGTCTGCGCGATGTAGATGGTGTCGGGGCTCAGGTACATCCCCAGAGTAGAGCTCAACTTCGGCGCGGTCTGCCCGAAGGCCACCTTCTCGATGATTTCATCCCAATGGATCGCCATCGCTACTCCTTGCCCAGGAAGCGGATCTCGACTTTTTTGGCCTCGCCGCTCTCGGAGACCTCGGGGCGGATCCGGATGCGCTTGGGCTCGACGAGGTCCTTGTTGATGAGCAGACCGGCGATCATCTGCGCGCGCCGCTCGGCCAGCCGCGCCGCATCGGGCTCGGCGGACCCGGCCCAACCGTGGAGTTCGATGTCCTTCTTGGCCTCGTTGCCGACCGCCGCCTCCACCTTGGCCATGGCCTTCTCGCCTTCGGGGGTCATCTGGTGGGTCCCGGCCTTGAAGGCGACCAGGAAGACTCCCGGGGGCGCCTGGTCGGCTTGGGAAGCGGCGGCTTTCGGTTCGGGGGCCGCCTTCGCCGCAGGCTCGGCCTCCTCCTTGACCGCGGGTCTGGCTTGGCTGCGGGGTTTGGCCTTCGCAGGGGCCGGCTTGCCCGCCGGGGCTCTCTTGGGCGTCCTGCGGCTTTTGACGGTCTGGGGCTTTCCCTTGATCTGAACGGAGGGCACTGGGGCCCGGTCCTCCTTGAGAAGTCTCTCGGTCTGTCCCGAGGCTTGCTCCGGGGCCGCCGGCGCGGCGGCGGCCGGTTTCTTGGCCGCCGCCGCAGCCGGAGCGGGCTTCTCGACGGTCTCCGTCTTCTTGGGAGTCGCCTTTGCGGCCGGCGCCGGCGCGGCCGTCGGCGCGCCCGGAGCGACGAGCTGGATCCAACGGTGGAGAGTGCGGGTGCGGCTCTTGGCGTCCGTGGCCGACAGCACGCACTCATAGCGCCCCCCGGGCAAGCTGCTCCCGAAGTAGTTCTGGCGCCCGTTCCAATATATTTGGTGGA
>JAPLKL010000026.1 GCA_026388095.1 Elusimicrobiota bacterium
CCCCAATCATCCACACCTATTCACAGAAAGAAAAAGAAGCAAAAAGAAAGAGGACCGGCCTATGACGGTCCTCTCTCTCGTCCCAACGACCGGACACTTTAATAAAACGGATTACCGGACATTTCTATTCTCTTGCAACACCCAGTGTGCGGACGCGCGCGCCTCAGGTTTTTGGTGATTTGGTATAATCCGCTCGCCTCGGGAGCCTCACTCATGAACCCTTTCCTCGCCGCGATCGCCGGAGGGTTGCTTTGGTATGGGCTTGGTCTGCTGTTCGCTCTCTGCCTGTGGCCGCTCCTAAGAAGGTTCTTGCCGTCCTCCATCGCTTGGGGCTCAGCGCGCATCCTCGGACCCTACCTCGTGGCTTGGCTGGCCCTCCTGCCGGCGGCCTTGCTCGGCCAGGCCGCTTTCTCTCGCGCCAGTTGCTTGGCAGCTGCTGCGGCCTGCGCCGCCGCTGCGTGGGCTATCGGCGGGACGTTGCGGGGCGGCTTGGAAAAAGAAGAATTCAGCGAAGTCCTGCGATTCGAGGGTTTCTATCTCCCGTTCTTACTGTCGTGCTGCCTGTTCCTTCCGTTCATGTCCTCGGCGCTCCCATTCGGGGAGAGGATGATGGACTCTTCATTCGTGACCGGCGTGTGGGCCCAGAGGAGCTACCCGATGCAGGACCCCTGGCTGGCCGGGTACCCCTTGCGCTACTACGTGTTCGGGTACTATCCCGTGTGGGCGGTAGGCTTCCTCTCCGGACAGAATCCGCTAGTCGTTTACAACATGGCGCTGGCCTTCACGTTCGCCAATTACGCTTCGGGACTCTATCTCCTCTTGCGCGCCTGCTCGCTCCAGGCCCTTCCGGCGGCTCTCGGCGCATTGGCGGTCGCCTTAGGCTCCAACCTGAAGAGCCTGCTCGAGGCTTTCGGCGCGGCCTTCCAAAATATTCCTTATAACGCCTGGGCCGTCTCGCGGGTCATCAGCAATACCATCAACGAATTCCCGTTCTGGTCCTTCACCTTGGGCGACCTGCACCCCCACTTCCTGGCCCTGCCTCTTTTCGTCCTTCTTCTGACATTCACGGCGGCTCTGATCCTGCAAGGACCCGAGGAAAGTAAGAACGGCGAATACCTCTGGGCCGCGGCCGCCGGGATGCTGACGGGGTTCGTCTGGGGCGCCAACACCTGGGAAACGCCGATCTTCCTCGGCGTCGCTTGGTTCGCTGTCCTCCTGACGCATCGGAAACGGCCCCTGACCCGAAGCATCCTCATCTGCGCCGGCGTCGCTTTGGCCGCGCTTTTGACGGCTTCGCCTCTTTTTCGGGCCCGGAGCCAATTGCCGCTGGAATTCGGCTGGGTGCGCCAACGCAGTTCCGCCGCGGAACTCTCCCAAGTCTTCGGCCTCTTCCTGCTGCCCTTGGCGGCCCACTTCTGGGCCCGGTGGGCCAAGCGCCCCTCCTCCCCAATGATCCATGGCCTGGCGGCCAGCCTGTTCTTGTTCCCGTTCCTCGTCCGGTCAGGCCTTATCTTGGTCTCGCTCCTGGCCGCGCTGGCGGCCGTCTCGCTCTGGCTGGAGCCGGAAGGAAGAACGCGCCTGGGGCTCATCTTCGCCCTCGCCGGCCTTGGCATACTCCTGGTCTGCGAGCTTTTCCACTTGGCCGACGTCTACGGCGACGCGCGCGAGCGGATGAACACCGTCTTCAAATTCTACATGCCGGCCTGGACCTTGCTCGGATCGGCCGCCGTGCTGTTCCTGAGCGACTTCAAAAGCAGGCTCCGCAAGAGCGCCGCGGCGGTCTTGGTGTGCTCTTGGGGTCTGGCCTTGAGCGCCCATGCCGCCTTCGGACTTTCCGTTCGGACCGCAGGGTTCCGCAGCCCGGAGGCCTTGGACGGCCTGGCCCAGTTGAGGGCGGTCGCGCCGGGAGATGCCGCGCTCGTCAGCTGGATGCAGGAGCGGGCGAAGGAGGGCCGGCTTTCCGGAGTCCTCCTGGAAGCCGTCGGCCCCGCCTACTCGTACTTCACCCGATTCTCTTCGCTCTCCGGCTTGCCTTCTTATCTCGGCTGGGAGGACCACCTCTTCGTGCGCTACCGCGGGCATCCCGGGACCGGGGAGCGCTCGCGCAAGGCCGCGGAGATATTCAGCGGCGCTTTGCTCCTCGATGGGGCCAAGGATTGCCGGCCTTTAAGAGCCGTCCTGCGGGGAGAATCCATTTCTTACGTCGCCGTCGGCAGTCTGGAGAGGAGCCGATATCCTCCGCCGGGGCTCGCGGCGCTGAGGTCCTGCCTGTATCCGCTCTATGAGAAAGACGGGACGGCGCTCCTGGCCGTCTCCGGAGGAACGCATGGGGGCTGAAATCCGCCTGACCGTGGTCATGCCGGTTTATAATGAGCAAGGCTGCATCGCCTCCGTCTGCGGGGAGTGGCTCTCTCTCCTCGAGGTCTATCCGGGCGGGAGGCTGGTCGTGATAGACGACGGGTCGACCGATCGGACCGGCGGCCTCCTGGACGGGCTCGCCGTCGCGGAGCCCCGATTGTGCGTGGTCCACCAGCCGAACGCGGGGCACGGGGCGGCGCTGCGGACCGCCTACCAGCGAGCGCTCTCGACCGGCTGCGATTGGGTCTTCCAGGTCGACAGCGACGGGCAGTTCTCTCCGGGAGACTTCGCGAAGCTCTGGGCGCGCCGCGGCGAGTCGGATTTTGTCACAGGCTTGCGCCAGGAGCGGCATGATCCTTGGCAGCGGCTGGTCATCACGCGCCTCTTGCGCCTGGTCATCCTCCTCGTCTTCGGCGTACGGCTCGAAGACAGCAACATCCCGTTCCGCCTCATGCGCGCCCAATTCCTGGAACGGCTCTTGGCGGAACTGCCCCCCGGCGTCTTCGCGCCGAACATCTTCCTGGCGGTGCTGGCGGCCAAGGCGGGCTGCCCGCTTCTGGAGATACCCGTCGCTCACCTGAGCCGGGGCACGGGCGAAGTCAGCATCCGGGGCTGGAAGCTCTTGGGGCATTGCCTGCGTTCGCTGCGCGAGCTTGCGGACTTCCGCTCGCGGTTGCCGGGAGCCCTGGAGAGATTGCGCGCGGGGAGACATGCCTAGGCGCTCCGAGCTCGGCCGCGTCGCCATCATCGGGGCCGGCCCCGCGGGGCTGGGCGCCGCTTTTCGGCTCAAGGAGCTCGGGCACGAGGATTTCGTCATCTACGAAAGCTCCGCCTTCGTCGGCGGACTGGCCGCCAGCGCTGTCGACGACAAGGGCTTCACCTGGGATATCGGAGGGCACGTCCAGTTCTCCCATTACGCCTACTTCGACCGCGTCATGGACTCCGTCCTCGCTGCCGACGAATGGCTGCACCACCAGAGGGAGTCTTGGGTCTGGATCCGGGGGCGCTTCGTCCCGTACCCGTTCCAATACAATATCCGGCGTCTTCCTCAGGAAGAGCTGGACCGCTGCCTGAGGGGCCTCGAAGAGTTGCACCGGCATCCTTTCCAGGGCACTCCCGCGCATTTTGGCGAGTGGGTGCTGGCGACCTTCGGTGCAGGCATGGCCGATCTGTTCATGACGCCCTACAACCTCAAGGTGTGGGCCTACCCGTTGGCGGAGCTCTCCTACGGCTGGGTCGGGGAACGGGTCGCCGTGACGGACTTGGGGCGGGTCCGGGAGAACATCCGCATCGGCAAAGATGACACCGGTTGGGGGCCCAACAATACCTTCCGTTTTCCGCGGCGGGGAGGGACCGGAGCCATCTGGACCCGGGTCGCCGACAGGATCGGCGCCGATCGCATCCGTCTCCAGACTCCGGTCTCGGCCGTCCGAGCGGCGAGAAAGGAATTGGTCCTGGGAAGCGGAGCCCGCGAGAGCTTCGACGCGATCCTCAATACGAGCCCCTTGGATCGTTTCGCGCCGATGGTCGAAGACCTGTCTCCGGAGGTGCGCGAGGCCGCGTCAGGGCTCCGCCATTCCGGCGCGCACATCGTGGGCGTCGGCCTGCGCGGAAAGCCTCGCGCCGAGCTGGCGCCCAAATGTTGGATGTACTTCCCGGAGGATGACTGCCCGTTCTATCGGGTCACGGTCTTCTCGAACTATTCTCCCGAGAACGTCCCCGATATCGGGAAGTATTGGTCGTTGATGGCCGAGACGAGCGAGTCGCCCCGAAAGCCCGTGCGTCCCGACTCTGTCGTGGAGGAGACGGTCCGAGGCCTCCTCGCCACGGGGCTCATCGAGTCCCGCGGTCAGATCGAGAGCCTCTGGACCCGCCACGCCCCCTATGGCTACCCGACGCCGTCGCTCGGCCGCGACGCGATCCTCGACCGGGTCCACCCGGCCCTGGAAGCCCTCGGGATATCCTCGCGCGGGCGGTTCGGCGCCTGGAAATACGAGGCCAGCAACCAGGACCATTCCTTCATGCAGGGCGTCGAGTGGGTGGATCGGTTGTCGAGCGGAGCGCCCGAGCTGACTTTCCCTCACCCGGCGAAGGCTAACGCCGGGGTCGGCCGGTGAAAGCTTCACGCCAGAAGGCGCAGCCCGCGGAAGCTTCCCCGAGCTTCCCCCCCTGGTTGCCCCCGGCCCTGACGGCCTTCGTCGTCCTCCTCTGCTTCGCGCCGGCCTTGAAGGCCGGCTTCGTGGCCTGGGATGACGGCAAGAACTTCCTTGAGAACGCCGCCTACCGCGGATTAGGCTGGGCCCAACTCCGTTGGATGTTCACGACCTTCCACCTCGGCCATTACCAGCCGCTGAGCTGGGTGACCTTGGGCGCGGACTATCTGCTCTGGGGGATGAACGCCTCCGGTTATCACGCCACCAACATCCTGCTGCACGCGGCCAACGCCGTCGCCTTCTACTTCCTGAGCCTGCGGCTCCTGCGTTTGGGCGATGGACGGCGGGGCGCGGCTGAGCTGAGGGCAGGCGCGGCCTTCGCCGCCCTGCTCTTCGGCGTGCATCCTTTGCGAGTGGAATCGGTGGCTTGGGTCACCGAGCGCCGCGACGTCCTCTCGGGCCTATTCTTCCTGTTGACGCTCCACGGCTATCTGAAGGCCAACGATCCGGGCCGCGCTGCCGGGGCGAGAGCCCGCTGGTTCCTTGCCTCATTGACCTGTTACGCGCTTTCCTTGCTTTCCAAAGCGGCCGGCGTGACGCTGCCGCTCCTCCTCCTGCTCCTGGACATGTTCCCTCTGCGGCGCCTCGATGGCTCCCCGCTGCAGTGGCTCCGCCCGGAGAAGCGCGGCATCCTCATCGAGAAGATCCCGTTCTTCCTGATGGCCGCGGTCGCCGGGTCGCTGGCGGCCGCAGCTCAGCATCAGACCGGAGCCATGGACTCGCTGGCGCAATACGGGGTGGTGCCGCGCGCGATCCAGGCCGCTTGGGGGCTTTGCTTCTATCTCTACAAGACGCTCCTGCCTCTCCACCTGAACCCGCTCTACCGCTTCCCGGCTCATCCCGAAGCCTTCACCTGGAAGGCGGCGGCCAGCGCGGGAGCGGTGGCGGCATTGAGCGGCGCGGCCTTCGCGGTCCGGCGCAAGTGGCCCGCCGTCCCTGCGGCCTGGCTTTTCTATGTCTTGGTGCTGTTGCCGGTCCTGGGCATCGCCCAAAGCGGACCTCAATACACCGCCGATCGCTACAGCTACCTTTCCTGCCTGAGCTGGGCTCTCCTGGCGGGCGGCCTCCTGGCCCGGGGGCTGGAGACCGCAAGTCCCCCCCTGAAGAAGTCGCTCCTGGCGGCGGCTCTATTCTGCATCGCCGCGCTGAGCGGCCTGAGCTGGAGACAGACTGGAGTCTGGCTCGACTCGGATAGATTGTGGAGCCGCGTCCTGGCGCTCGATCCGGACGGCAAGCTCGCGCATTACAGCTACGGCACCTATCTCCAGAAGCAGGGACGTCTTGAAGAAGCTGTCCGCGAGCTCAACGAGGTCCTGCGCATCGACCCGAATCACGCCCAGGCCCTCAACAGCCTGAGCGTCGCCTTCGGCGACAAGGGGCGATTCGATGAGGCGGTGGCTTACATGCGCAAGGCCTTGCTGGAGAAGCCCGACGATGCCAAGTTCCATCACAACCTCGCAAGCCTGTTCCACCGGATGGGACGATTCCAGGAGGCAGTCGAGGAATACGGAACCGCCGTACGCCTGAGCCCCGACTTGGCCGAGTCCCACAACAACATGGCCGTAGTTCTGGAGGCGCAAGGGCGGTTCGATGAAGCCATCGGGCATTTCTTCCTGGCCATTCGGGCCAATCCGGGCTATTCGGCGGCCATCTTCAACCTGGGGAATCTCCTTTACAAAAGGGGCCGGCTCCCAGATGCGATCGCGCAATACGAGCGGCTCGCGCAGATCGCCCCCGATTTCCCGCAGGGCCACGCCAATCTGGGGATAGCCCTGGCGAACGCGGGACGTTTGGATGAAGCACTCGCGGAGACCGAGAAGGCCGTCCGATTGGACCCGAACCTGGTCGAGGCGCAAGCCAACCTTGGCGCCGCCCTCTTCCAGCGCGGACGCTTCATCGAAGCAGCGGAGCACTTCAGGAAAGTCGTCGAACTCAGACCCGGCTCGGGACCGGCTTGCAACAATCTCGGCGCCGCCCTTCTCAGGGCCGGCAAGACGGCGGAGGCGGCCGAGACCTTCCGATGCGCCTTAAGAGCCACGCCGCCAGTCCCGGAGGCCCGTGCGAACCTGGACCGGGCTCTGGACTTGCTCAAAAAAAGTCGTTAGCGCGCGGCAGAGGCCTCAGGACGGAAATCGTAGAGGTATATCGAGTTCCCCAGCCTCTCCATCGGGGTGTAACGGCCCAACCAGGAGCACTCCTGTCCTTTCGTCTTCAGGATATAGACGAGCAGATGCGCGCTCATCGCGTAGATAACCGGATTCGGAGAGCAGATCTCTGAATCAAGGATCCGCGGCAACTCCACCCCGTAGTCCTTTGGTCTCGCCGTTCCGTAATAAGCCAGTCGGACAGGCAGCCCAGGGTGGCCCTTCAGCCAGTCTCGAAGGCTGGGCAGGCCCTGTCCCCAGTCGATGTTGCAGTCGTCGAGGCAATAGATCCCGCCGGCCGGCCCACCGGCGATCTCGTTGAAATAAGTGAGATAGTGGGGCGCGGCCCGAGAGACAGAGACGGCCTGGAGCGCAAGGAGCCCGGCCAGGCCCGAGTACTTGACCGCGGGACTGAGTCTAAGGCGCACGGCCTGGGAAGCCAGCAGGATGAGGAAGGGATAGATCTGAAGTATGCGGCGCAGGCCCAGGTTGACTTTGTCGAAGCAGCTCGCAGTGACGAACAAGGCCACCGCACCGCCGGCCAAGAGGGCCGAGCGCCTATGGGCCGGGTCTTTGCTCATCACATAGCATCCGAGACCCGCCAACCCCAAGAGAGGCAACGGCGTCTTGATCGCCGCCGCGTAAAAATAATAGTACCACCAAGGCTTGTGAGAAAGCCGGCCGGCCATATAGAACAGGTAGTCCGGTCTGTTGACCGAATATATCTTGCCGAACCCCGCAAAGAAGGCGGCATAGTCGAACTTCCCTCCCATGACGGCGCCGATAGTCACGAAGGCCGCGGCTCCAAGCACGGCGAACTCCAAGAGCCGGCGCTTGCGTTCATCCGAGGTCCCGCCCCCATGCCACAGGCTCCCCGCGACGGCGGCGTATAGAGGGAGTATGATCACGCCCGAGAGTTTGGCGGTCAGCGCCAAGCCGAGGCAGAGTCCGGCCCAGGCCGCGGCCCGATTCGAAGGCGCTGACCAGAAGCGCTCCAAGGCCCAGAGCGCGATGAAGACGAATATCGTCGAGGGCATGTCGTTGGTGGCCAGATGGGAATGCGCCAGCAAGTTGGGGCAAAGCGCGAACAGTGCGGCGGCCAAGACCGCCGCCGGCATTCCCCCGAGGTCGCGGCTCCAGACGACGAGAGCAGCCGCCAAGAACAGCGAGAGGGCCAAGGCGCAGTACCGGCTGACCCGCAAGATGAGAATCGGGTCGTTGCCTTGATCGTGGAAAAAAGAAAGGCTGAATTTCACGTCCCCGGCCGGGTCGGCGGGATCAGGACTCGGCGGAAGCCGCGGATCGTGGGCGAAGAGACGCAACGGCACAGCCAGGGCCAGCCCTAACAGCGGCGGTCGCTCCCGGACGACCGCCAGGTCGTGGGAGCGGAAAGCGGCGAAGGCGGTCGCGATCGCGGTGGGCTCGTCGAAGGTCATCGACTCTGACTCCAGGCTTACGGCGCTCTGGATGAAAAATAGAGCCAAAAGGAGCGCAGTCAGGACCCACAAAGATCTCTCCCCGACGATGGGCGCCGGGGAGAGTTGCTCGCTCATGCGCTCGATTTTAGACCGGGTCGTTTCGCTTGTCAAGGCGGGCCGATGTCTTTCCAGGTTCGACTGGCTCGTATGTCTTTCTTGTCGCTGCACGGAGGGGTGTCACAATGCCTCTACTAGTCGGTCTCATCTGCGACATCTCGCCGGATAGAACCTGTCGACAATTTCGATTGTAGCCTTTCTGCAGGCGTTTGCCCATGGAGAATCTTGTCCTTGGTTTTCTCGGCCGCAGCGGCGGTTCGGGCCGGACCGGCAGAAGTCCCCCCGCCCCCTGGTTCCTAAGCGAAATGTTTGCGAAGAATAGTTCGCTTTTTGTGCGCTACGTTTTCTGGCACGGCTGGGCGGCCTCAGGTATACTCTTTCAACGCGCGCTGGTCAAAAATAGATGAGAGATAAGCAGTTGCGGAAGTTGATTCTCTTCGGCATGATGCTGGGCATGCTGATTTCCGCCGCGGGAACGGCCGGGGCCGTCCAATCTCCCACCAACATGAGCTATCAGGGCAAGCTCTTGAGCCCCAGCGGCATCCCGATTAATTCGAGCGGCTTGCAGATGGTTTTCACCATCTATAACGCGGCGACCGGCGGGACGAACCTTTGGACTGAAACCGTTCCCAGCGTCCCGGTCAACAACGGCGTTTTCGCCGTGCAACTCGGAAACATCACTCCGATTCCCGCTTCCGTGTTCGCCAGCAGCCCCACATATCTGGGCGTCGCCGTCGGCGCCGACAGCGAGATGACGCCGCGCCAACTGCTTTCCGCAAGCCCCTATGCTTTCAGCGCGGCGCAACTGGCCAGCAACAACGCAATCGTAATCAACGCCGGCGTAGCCTATGCGACCTTCACGGTCGCGGGCAATCTGCAGTTGCCCTTCGGCATCACCGCAGGCAGCGCGACCTTCACCTCGACCGTGACCGCGGGGCTTTTCGTCGGTGACGGCTCGGGCCTGACCAACATCCCGTCCTCCACAGCTCTGCTGGCCTCGACCAACACCTGGAGCGCGCAGCAGCACTTCAACAACCAGATCACCGTCAGCTCCAACGTCATCGTCAACTCCTCGGTCACCGCCTCCGCCTTCTTCGGCAACGGCGCGGGCTTGACCGGCATCACCGCTACGGACACGAGCCGGGTGGCCAGGACCGGCGACACCATGACCGGCGCGCTGACCTTGTCCGGCGCTACGGCCAATATCATTTCGGGGAGTTCGGTCACCGCTTCCGCCTTCTTCGGTGACGGCGCGGGCCTGACCAATATCCCCGCTGTTGCGCTCTCCACCCTGCTGGCCTCGACCAACACCTGGAGCGCCCAGCAGAACTTCAACAACCAGATCACCGTCAGTTCCAACGTCATCGTCAACTCCTCGGTCACCGCC
>JAPLKL010000027.1 GCA_026388095.1 Elusimicrobiota bacterium
TCGGCCACGGCATCCTTGAGCTGGGAGACCTCCTGGTGCATCTCGTCGGCATGGGAGGCGTCGATGGCGACCGTGGCGGCGGACAGGGGGGAGGCCGCGAGCAGCAGCGCCGTCCACAGGATCGCTCGTGACTTCATATGGATACTATAGGTCCCCTGGAGGCCTTCCGCCTGCGACTTGGGACCCAGGCCCGGCTGGGCCAAAAGACCTAGGCTGCGGGGAAGCGCTCCATCTCCTCGGCGATGACGATGAGTATGTCGAGGAGGTCTTCCGCGGGGTCGGGCTGCTTGACCGCGGGCACGACCCACTGGACCATCGCGCCCTGGCCGAGGATGTCCACGTCCGACTGGGCCAGGAGGCGCTGGCGCAGCACCGGGTCGAAGAGCTGCAGGCCGGCGTCCTTGTCGCTGCAGCGGGCCAGGAACCTCTCTTCGAAGGCGTGGTCGCCGGTGACCACGGGATCGGGCACGAGCATGCCCGAGCGCGCCGTCACCACGTCCTTGGGGCCTATCTCGATGCGCAGGCGGGAGGGCCGGGCCAGCACGGTCGCCACGCGCACGCCGGTTTTATAGATGTCCACGGTCACCTTGCGGCCGTTGCGCGTGCCCTGCATCCGGGGAGGGTCGGGAAGGTACTCAAGCTTGAGGATAGGAGCCAGCACGGGCCACTGCAGGCGCGGGGTGCTGGTCTTGTACTCGCGAAGGTAAAATAGCCCCATGGGCAAGGCCACGAGGACCAACGCCAGCAGGATGAAGAGCATAGCCATGGACGAGTCCTCCCGTAACAGCGGCCCTATAATAGCACAGGCATGCTTGAATTGGCTAGACCCGCCGCAGGATGAGGCTGCCGCGGGCGCTCAGGCGCAGGCCACGGAGCTTGCCCGCCTCGCAGCGGTGAGTGCCCCCGCCCCAAGCCTCGCGCCAAAGCGCGCTGCGCAGGCCGGGGGGCAGGCTGATGTCCACGGCGCGCGCCGCGCGGCCCATGTTGAGCGCCACTAGCCACTGGTCGCGGCCGAGCCCGCGGCCGTAGGCGTAGACCCCGTCTTGGGCCAGAAGCCTGGTGAAGCGGCCGCGCCGCAGGGCCGGGTGGCCCCGGCGCAGGCGGATGAGGCGCCGGAAGAAGGCCCGCAGCCTGTGGTCCCAGCGCCGCCGGTCCCAGGGGAAAGCGCGCCGGCAGTCCGGGTCGCTGCGCCCCTCCAGGCCGATCTCGTCGCCGTAGTAGATGCAAGGCGCGCCGGGGAATGTGAACAGCAAGGTCGCGGCCAGGCGCAGAGCCGCCTCGTCGCCGCGCGCCAAGGTCAGGAAGCGCGGGGTGTCGTGGCTGTCCAGGAGGTTGAGCTGGCAGCGCGTCACGGCCGGGTCGTAGAGCTTGAGGATATAATCGACCCTGTCGGCGAAGCCGGCCACGTCCAGAGGCCGTATGCCGCGGTAGTCGCCGCCGGTCCTTCGGACCTGGTCCATGTCCAGGCGGTCGCAGAAGCAGGCCAGCACGGCCTTGGTGAGGAGATAGTTCATGACCGCGTCGAACTGGTCGCCCCGGAGCCAGCGTCGGGCCTCGACCCAGATCTCTCCTACGATATAGGCCTCGGGATCCACGGCCTTCACCCGGCGGCGGAACTCGCGCCAGAAGGAATCGTCGTCTATCTCCGAAGGGACGTCGAGGCGCCAGCCGTCGACGCCGAAGCGCAGCCAGTGCTCGGCTACCCTGAAGATGAACTCGCGCACGGCCGGGGTGCTGGTGTCGAACTTGGGCAAGGCGGGCAGTCCCCACCAGGCGCCGTAGCCGAGCTCTTCGCGCGGGCCGCGGGGATAGGCGTTCAACGGCCGGCCGGCCGCCAGGCGCGCATGGTCGAGGTGGAACCAGTCCAGGTAAGGCGAGGCCGCGCCATTCTCCAGGGTGTGGTTGAACTGGTAGAGGCCGCGGCCGGAGTGGTTGAACACACCGTCGAGGACCACGCGCATGCCCCGGCGGTGGGCGGCCTTGAGCAGCTCCTCGAGGGCGGCGTCCCCGCCCAGGATGGGGTCGACGTGGAGATAGTCGCTGGTGTGGTAGCGGTGGTTGGCGGGGGAGGTGAAGACGGGCGTGAAGTAGAGGGCGTTGATGCCCAGGTCCTGGAGGTAGTCCAGCTTCTCGGCCACGCCCAGGAGGTCTCCGCCCTTGAAGCCGCAGGGGGTGGGCGGGGAGTCCCAAGGCTCGAGGCCCGAGGGCTTGGGCACGCGACGGCTCTTGGCGAAGCGGTCCGGGAAGATCTGGTAGAAGACCGCGTCCGGGACCCAGTCGGGGGTGTCTATGCGCGCCATGTGGTCAGCGGCCACTCGGGAGGTCGAAGATGAGCTTGAGCAGGAAGCGCGCCGTGCTGAGGCCCTCGGGTATGGTGGCCCCAGCAAAGGAGACCGCGGGGGAGATGAGGGGAGGAGCCCTCCTCTCCTGTTCGAGGCGCCGGCGCTCCGCGGTGAGTTCATCCTTCTCGCGCTGGCGGGCCAGGTCCAGGCCTCCGCCGCGGATGAACTCCACGATGCGGCGCAGTTCGTCGGGGTCGAACCAGATGCCGTGGGGCTTGCACACGTCGAGGATGACGCCGGAGCGGCCCGCGAAGTTGATGCGGTTCATGAGGTCGCCGCACTGCGCGCAGGGACGGTAGCGCAGGGAGGAATCCGTGGGGTCGGAGGGCTTGGGCGCTGGCGTCACCGAACCCTCGCCCAGGTAGGCGGCCTGGGTCTGGCGGTCCGCGCAGATCCTCTGGAACGAGGACGGATCGACCCACACACCGCCGCAACGGCTGCAGCCGGAGAGGCGCGCCGCGCCCAGCACTCTTGATGTCAGCGCGCCTTGGCGGCAGGTCGGGCACGAGAGGGGCGGGGCATCGGGGCCCGGCGGCAGGCCCGTGGCCCCGCAATGGGGACAGCCGCACTCGGAGTAGCTCCAGACGAAGCACCAAGGGCAGCGGACCGGGTTGAGCGTGACCTTGCAATAGGGGCAGGCCTCGGCCTTGGGTTCGGTAGGCCCGCCGCAGGAAGGGCAGCGCAGGACGGAGGCTTCGGTCATGGCGCGGATTCGATTCTAGCAGATGTGGCGCCGCGGCGGCCGCCCTTTTGTATCATAGAGGTCGGGTGGAGGAGGCAGGCATGAGAAGGCTGGGATTGCCGGTGTTGGCATGGTGCGCCGTGGCTCTGTCCGGCTGCGGCCTGCAGACGCGGGGCGCGGCCGGGGTGTCCCAGGGCTACGACGCCCTGGACCTGACCATCGGGGTCCTGCCCATCGGGGTCAGCCTCAACCAGAGCCAGAACATGTTCCCGGGCGTGGCCGCGGCCATGGACCGCTATCAGCTCTTCCGTTCCATCGAGCCCAGCGCCGCCAGCCCGAACAAGAAGTTCGACCTGCTCATGATCGTCGGCGAAGGCGTCTTCGCTCCCGAGGTCAAGGTCGTCTCCGGCTATTCCAACAAGGAGCTGTTCCGCGAGAAGGTGATGGCGCTCTATGGGGCCGGCGCCAAGAAGGCGGTCTACGACCTGGCCAAGGCCTTCGCCGTGGGCAAGCCGGCCTATCAGGAGATCATGGCCGAGCGCGAGATCTACCGCAAGCAGGGCCAGCGCCCGGCCGAGACCGCGCCGGCGACGGCTGCGACCGTGGTCTCCGATGTGGATGAGCCCGCCTACCATTCGGCCGCGCGGCCCGACGACTACGCCGTGGTCGTGGGCATCGAGCGTTATGCGGACCTGCCCGAGGCGCGCTTCGCGGTCCGCGACGCCCAGGCGGTGCGCGAGCATCTCAAGGCCCTGGGTCTGCCGGAGCGCAACATCGTGCTGCTGACTGGCGAGCGGGCCAGCAAGGCCGGCTTGGCCAAGAACCTGGAGACCTGGCTGGTCAACAACGTCAAGGAGGACTCCACGGTCTTTTTCTACTACTCGGGGCACGGGGCGCCGGAGCCGGCCACGGGGCAGGCCTATCTCGTGCCTTTCGACGGGGACCCGCAGTATCTCTCGGACACCGCTTATCCGCTCAAGCGCCTGTATCAGAAGTTGGGGGAGCTCAAGGTCAAGCGCGTCGTCGTGGCTCTCGACGCCTGCTTCTCGGGAGCGGGCGGGCGTTCGGTCCTGGCCAAGGGCATCAAGCCGCTGGTGAGCAAAGTGGTCCTGGACGTCCCGGCGCAGGGCAAGTTGGTGGCCCTCTCCGCTTCGGCGGCGGCGCAGGTGTCAGGTACGAGCGAAGAGCAAGGTCATGGTCTCTTCACCTATTATCTGCTCAAAGGGCTCAATGGCGCCGCCCAGACCGCCGGCTCCGGCGTGACGGTCCGCAGCCTCTTCGACTATCTCTCCCCCAATGTCCAGGACGAGGCCCGCCGGCAGAACCGCGAGCAGACGCCGCAACTGCAGGGGCAGGCCGCGGGCGTCAGGCTGAGGTAGAAGGCCTCAGAGCCGGCTGAAGCGCTCCGCGGCCTTGATGAGCTCGCTGCGGATGCCGGGCTCGGTCATGGAGTGTCCGGCGTCGGCCACCACGATGAACTGGGCCTGCGGCCAAGCGCGATGCAGGTCCCAGGCGGAGATGATGGGACAGCACATGTCGTAGCGGCCCTGCACGATGACCGCGGGGATGCGCCGGATCCTCCGGACGTCGTCGAGGAGTTGGGTCTGCTTCCTCAAGAACCCCTTGTTGACGAAGTAGTGGCACTCGATTCGCGCGAAGGCCTCGGCGAAGCGGCTCTTACCGAAGCGCGCCATCAGGCTCATGTCCTGGTGGAGCTTGCTGGTGGCTCCCTCCCAGATGGCCCAGGCCTTGGCCGCGGCCAGGCGCGTGCTGCGGTCCGGGCTGGTCAGGCGGCGGTGGTAGGCTTTGACGAGGTCCCGTCTTTCCTTGGGCGGGATGGGCTTGAGGTAGTGCTCCCAGGCGTCGGGGAACACGAAGTTGGCGCCCTCCTGATAGAACCAGCGCAGCTCCTTGTCCCGGAGCAGGAAGATGCCGCGCAGGATGAGCGCCTTGCAGCGCTTAGGATGGGTCTCGGCATAGGCGAGGGTCAAGGTGCTGCCCCAACTCCCGCCGAAGACCACCCAGCGCTCGATGCCGAGGTGCTCGCGCAGGCGCTCGATGTCGGCGACCAGGTCCCAAGTGGTGTTCTCGCGCAACTCCGCGTGGGGCTTGCTCTTGCCGCAGCCGCGCTGGTCGAAGAGCACGATGCGCCATTTCCTGGGATTGAAATAGCGGGGATAGATGGGTTCGATTCCGCCGCCGGGTCCGCCGTGGAGGAAGATGAGGGGTTTTCCCTTGGGATTGCCGCATTCCTCGTAGTGGATGGTGTGCAGGGGCGAAACCTTGAGGAAGCCTTCGTTGTACGGCTTGATCTTCGGAAAGATGTCCTTGAGCTTTTCCATGGAGGCATCATACCAAGACCGGAGGGGGGAGTCACGCTGCCCATCTGGGCCTTTGGGCCCAGAGCGGTCTGGGCCTTGCGACCCTCGCAGTCTGGGTCCGATGTACTATCATCATCAATGACCTTGTAATCCCCGGGATCGGCCGGGGAGCATCCACCTCCGGACCGGAATCCGGGGTCACCAGGGGGAAGGCGAAGCCTCGCCGGCCCCCTGATTCTTTTGAAGGGGGCCGCGGAGATGAAAAGAGAATTGAGGGCGTATCTGGCCGGGGCGTTGCTGCTGGCGGCTTTTCCCGCCCATGCCGCGCCCGCGCTCGACTCCTCCGCGATCGCCGGAAAGGCCGCCGCCATACTGGGAGAGTTCGCCCCAGGGATGGCCCTGCCGGAGGCGGCCGCAGCGCCGGTCGCGGATGTCGCAGCGGCCAAGGCTCCGGCCGCTCAGCCCCTTCCGAATTTCGGCCAGGTCTCCCCGACCCTGTATCGGTCCGGACAACCGAGCCAGGCGGGCGTGGCCAAGATCAAGAGCGCGGGCGTCAAGACGATCCTCAAGCTCAACGTCGACGATCCGGCGGAGTCGGACTGGGCCGCGAACAACGGGCTGGACCTGGAGACCGTGCTCATGTCCAATAAGGTCTCCCCGACCTACGACCAGATCGACCAGGCTCTGGCCATCATCAATGACACGTCCAAACAGCCGGTGCTGGTTCACTGCCACCTGGGCCATGACCGGACCGGCGCGGTGGTGGGGGCGTACCGGATCACCGTGCAGGGCTGGAGCGTGGACAAGGCCGCGGCCGAGGCCAAGGCCATGGGCTACAGCAACCCGAACTACGACGACATCACGGCGTACCTGCAGGGTTATCTGGCCCACGTGCGCCGGCCGCTTTGACTCTGCTGCGGCATAATGGCTCCGGGCCGTCACGTCCTGAGGAGGCAGCGGTATGGGTAAGCCCAGGAAGATCGAGACCGTCTGGAAGAGCCAGCCGACCATAGAGGGAGCCGGGGTGCACCTGCGCCGGGCCTTTGGGTTCCATGAGGTCCCGCGCCTCGACCCGTTCCTGCTGCTCGACGATTTCAAGAACGACGATCCGGCACTGTTCCTGCCGGGCTTCCCGTGGCATCCGCACCGGGGCATCGAGACCATCACCTACGTGCTCCAGGGCGAGGTCGAGCACGGCGACAGCATGGGCAACAAGGGGGTGATCCGTCCCGGCGACGTCCAGTGGATGACGGCCGGCAGCGGCATCATCCACCAGGAGATGCCCAAGGGCGACCCGAAGGGCCGGCAATGGGGTTTCCAGCTCTGGGCCAACCTGCCCCGCTCCCACAAGATGATGGACCCGCGCTACCGCGAGGTGCTCGCCGCGGCCATCCCTGAGGCGCGCCTGGCTGGCGGCGCGCGCGTGAAGGTCATATGCGGCGAGGCGGACCACGCCGTGGGGCCGGTGCAGGACATCGTCACCCAGCCCCAGTACCTGGACGTAAGCGTTCCCGCGCAGTCCTCCTTCCGCCACCCGGTGCGCGCCGGGCATACGGTCTTCGCTTACGTCTTCGAGGGCAAGGCCTATTTCGACGCCGAACGGGACGCCTACGCCCACGAGATGAGCGGGTCGGGCTGGTCGGACGTGCAGCGCGAATGCATGCCCGGCCCGCGCAACTTGGTGCTCTACGGGCGCAAGGGCGACTTCGTTGAGGTGCGCACCGAGGCGGAGGGGGTCAGGTTCCTGCTGGTCTCAGGCCGGCCCATCGGCGAGCCGGTGGCCTGGTACGGGCCGATCGTCATGAACACAGGGGCGGAGCTGAAGACCGCCTTCGCGGAATACGAGCAGGGGACTTTCATCAAGCACGTCCAGCCTTCCGCGAGCTGACGTCATCTTCTCGGACAAGCGGGGTCCAAAGACCCTGGGCCGACTGCGTCCAAGGGCCCTTTCCGCCTGGGAGCGCGGCTGGTATTATATGGAGCGATGGATATCTCGCGCCGGGAAGTCCCGGAAGGCTCTTTCGTCCGCAAGAACCGGCGGCTCATCAACCTGACCTCCGGCCTGTAAAGCCGTTCCTCCCTCAGGCCGCGCTCAAGATCCGTCCCAGGAGGTCTCCATGAAATCGATGCGTACGCTGGTCGTCACCGCCGCCGTGCTGTCCGTGGGCGTCTGCGCCCGCTGTGCCGGGCGCTGCCGCCCTTGGCTGGTGCAGGGCGCTTTGGACCGCGCGGGCGTCTCCATCTCTTTGACCTTGGGCAACGCCTGCACTCCGGAGAATGCGGGCTTCTACTTCATGCACTACCGGACCCGCGACGCGGCCGGCCAGCGGGGATTCTCCTTCCAGAGCGCGGACTACCCGGAACAGCAAGCGCCGCTCGACCTGGCCCTGAAGAGCATGGCATTGCTGGGCGCGACCGACCAGGACATTGAATTTTTGGAAGGCACGGTGATGCCTTTGGTCGCGGCGGGGCGTGCCGCTGAGGCCGGTGAGGCCTGGCGCGGCTATCTGGTCGCGCGGGGTTCCGGCGCGCGGCCCTAAGGTGTGTTTGCTAGAATGTTGTCGTCGAGCCATGGAACAAAAGCACCACCCTCCTCGTATAGATAGTAGAGTCCGGAGCCGCCAGGAGCGGCTCCTGCTCGGGCTTCTTTTGAGGAGGGCTGCGATGGGCGAGATTCGGGTGAAGGCTCGGCTGGAGAAGGAAGGGGCCTCCTTCAAAACTGGCCGCCGCAAGACTCGTGTCCTGGAAATCGATGCGGTGGTGGACACGGGCGCGGTGATGATGCTCCTGCCGCAGGAGATGGCGGAGTCGCTGGGCCTGGTCTCGCGGGGCAAGGTGATCGTCCAACTCGCCAATGACCAGAAGATCGAGTTGGAGCGGGCCGGAGGCATCCTGCTGACGGTGGCGGGGCGGCAGATGACCACGGATTGTCTGGTGGGGCCGCCTGGGTGCGAGCCGCTGATAGGGCAGATCGTGCTGGAGAGCCTGGACCTGATACCGGATCCGGTCAAGCGCACCTTGACGTCGCGGCCCGAGTCGCCGTTCCTGCCGACCCTGAAGCTGAAGGGGCTGGCTTGCCCAGCCGCCGCCTAGGCCGGCTGGTGCAACGAATACTGTTCAATGCTTGAAATGCCTCATCCCGGTGAAGACCATGGCCAGCCCCTTCTCGTCGGCCGCGGCGATGACTTCCTGATCCTTCACCGACCCGCCCGGCTGGACGACCGCCGTCACCCCCACCGAAGCCGCCGCCTCCACCGAATCCTTGAACGGGAAGAACGCATCCGAAGCCAGCACCAGCACCGAGGGCTTGCCGCTGTCCCGCTCGTACATCTTGTACTTCACCGATGCCATGTGCACCGAATCCACCCGCGACATCTGCCCGGCCCCGATGCCTACCGTCGCATCCGGGCCAGCCAAGACGATCGCGTTGGAGCGCACATGCTTGCACGCCACCCAGGCGAAGCGCAAGGCGCCCTCCTCTTCGGCGGACGGAGCGCGCTTGGTCACCACCTTCATGGCGTCGCCGAAGGTCAGGCGGTCCGGCTCCATGGCCAGGACTTCCCGCCCCACCGAGCGCAGTTGGACATCCCGCGTCGGCGGATCCTGGCGCACCAAAAGCCGCACGTTCGGCTTCTTCTTAAGCAGCACCAAAGCCTCGGATGAGAAATCCGGCGCGATGATCAGCTCCACGAACTTCTTGGCCAAAAGCTCCGCGATGTCCGCCTCCACGGTCCGGTTGAAAGCCAGCACCCCGCCGAAAGCCGACAAAGGATCGCAAGCCCAGGCCCCCTCCAGCGCCGCGAGCGGGCTCTTCCCTACGGCCATCCCGCAAGGCGTCACGTGCTTGAAGATCACCGCCGCCGGCTGGGAGAACTCGCTGACCGCGTCCCAGGTCCCGGCCGCGTCGAGGATGTTGTTGTAGGAGAGCTCCTTGCCATGAAGCTGGGTGAAGGAAGTCTTTCCCGCCGGAGCGTACAAAGCCGCCTTCTGGTGAGGATTCTCCCCGTAGCGCAGGTCCTGGACCTTCAAGAGGCTCACGTTCATCTCCTGCGGGAAAGCCCCGGAGTCCTTCAGCGTCCAAGCTCGCGAGATCATCGAGTCATATTCGGCCGTGTGCCGGAAGGCCGTCAGCGCCAAGCGCTTGCGCGTCTCCAGGCCAAGCTGGCCCTGCGACGACTCCAGCTCCTTGAGCAGAGCCGGATAATCCGCCGGTGAAGTCACCACCGCCACGTCCTCGAAGTTCTTCGCGGCGGCCCGGATCAAGGCCACCCCGCCGATGTCGATCTGCTCGATCACGTCGAGGCTGTACGGGTCCGCCGCTTTGGCCGCGGTGCGCGCGAACGGATAGAGGTTGACCACCACCAGGTCGATCGGCTCGATGCCCAAGGCCGCGGCCTCGCGCGCCTGGACCGCGTCCTTGCGCCGCAGAAGGATTCCCCCGTGCACGTGGGGATGCAAGGTCTTCACCCGGCCCGCCAGGATCTCCGGGAAGCAGGTCACCGTCTCCAAAGGCCGCACCGTCACGCCCGCCTCGCAGAGCAGCTTGGCCGTGCCTGAAGTCGAGACCAGCTCCACGCCCATCCCCTGGAGAGCCTGGGCCAGCTCCTTGAGGCCCGTTTTGTCCGAGACCGAGATGAGAGCTCTCTTGATGCGCGGTGAGGCGGCCCCTACGGCAGGCAGGACCGAAACCCCCTGGCCCGCGACCTTCAGCCGCCCCTCGCAGAACTGGGCCGCGACCTTCGGGAAGAGCCAATGCTCCTGCACCCGCACCCGCGCCGACAGCGACTCGACCGTGTCTCCCGGCAGGACCGCCACCGCGGCTTGGGCCGCGATCGGGCCATGGTCGTAGCGCTCGTCTACGAAATGCACCGTGCAGCCGCTGAGCTTGGCGCCGGAGGCCAGCACCGCCTCGTGCACCCGGCGGCCGTACATGCCGGCGCCGCCGAAAGCGGGCAGGAGCGCCGGATGGATGTTGAGGATGCGCCCCGCGAAAGCCTTGAGCATCGGGGCCTTGAGATGAGTCAGAAAACCGGCTAGGCAGACCAGTTCGACCTGCATCTGGCGGCAAAGCCGCGCCACATGCGCGCTGTACTCCTCCGGAGTCGGAAAGTCCTTCGGGCAGGCCACCACCGCCGGGATGGCCGCGCGTTCGGCCCGCCGCAAAGCGCCGATGCCGGGCTTGCTCCCGACCAGCAAGACGATGCGGCCGCGGATGCGGCCCGCCGCGCAGGCGTCGATCAAGGCCTGCAGGTTCGTCCCTTCGCCGGAAGCCAGGACCGCGATGTTGGTCATGAGAACTCCACCCCCGGTCTGCCCGCTTGAACGTCGCCGATGAGCTTGAGCTCCGGCAGTATCTTGCGAGCCAGCGCCAGGCTGTCAGGCCTTATCACCACCACCATGCCGATGCCCATGTTGAAGGTCCGCCACATCTCAGCTTCCGGCACGCCGCCCCGGCGCTGCAGTTCGGCGAAGACCTCGGGCACCTTCCAGTTGTCGCGGCGCAGGACGATCTTGCAGCGCTTGGGCAGGATGCGCGGCACGTTCTCCAGCAGGCCGCCACCAGTGATGTGAGCCAGCCCAAGGATGATGTGGCCCTGTTCGCGCAAGCCCGAGGCCAGGCGGTCGATCTGGGGCACGTAGATGCGCGTGGGCGTCAAAAGCCGGGGCCCCCAATGCCTCAGATGCCGCCCGGTGAAGATCTTGCGCACCAAGGAATAGCCGTTGGAATGCAGGCCCGAGGAGGGCAGGCCCAGGACCAGGTCGCCCGGGAACATCTTGGAGCCGTCGATCACCTCCGAGCGCTTCACGATGCCCACCGAGAAACCCGCCAAGTCGTACTCGCCTTCCGGGTAGAAGCCGGGCATCTCGGCGGTCTCGCCGCCCAGCAGCATGGAGCGGCCCTGCCGGCAGCCCTCCAGTATGCCGGCCATGATGCGCTTGGAGCGCTTGAGGTCCAGATGTCCCGTGGCATAGTAGTCGAGGAAGATGAGCGGCCTGGCCCCGCAAGTGATGAGGTCGTTGACGCACATGGCCACGAGGTCGATGCCGATGGTGTCGTGGCGGTCCAGGGCGAAGGCGAATTTGAGCTTGGTCCCGACGCCGTCCGTGCAGGCCACCAGGCGCCACGGGTCGCCGTTGTCCGCCGGGATCGGGAAGAGCCCGGAAAAGCCCCCGATGGCGGGCGATCTCTTCTGCAAGAAGTCCACCAGCTTGTCCGCCAATTCGGTGTCCACCCCGGCTTTCTTGTAGGTCAGGTTCATGGTTTTTGGGTCCTGCTGCCAGGCTTGACGAAAGGCTTCTCCTGCCGGCAGAGCTCGCATTTGTCGGCAGGGTAGGCGGCCAAGGGCAGATGGATGAGGCTGGCCATCGGCACGCCCAGGTCCGGCGGGGTCGTGGCGCGGCAGACGATGGAGAGCGCTGCCACGACCTCGGCCCCGAGTCCGCGGGCCATGGCGATGACCTCGCCTGTGGACTTGCCCGTGGTGATGACGTCCTCGACTACGGCTACCTTCTCCCCGGGCCTGAGCGCAAATCCCCGGCGCAAGGCCATCGCGCCGCCTTCGCGCTCCGCGAAGTAGGCGCGCACGTCCAGAGCGGCCGCGGTCTCCTGCCCGATGACGATGCCGCCCAGAGCGGGGGACAGGATCAGATCCGGGGGCGCAGGGCAGAGCTTGGCCAGGGCCGCGCCCAGCCGCGCGGCATGCCGAGGATGGGACAAGAGCAGCGCGCACTGCATGTAGCGGTCGCTGTGCAGCCCCGAGGAGAGCAAGAAGTGCCCCTCCAGCATGGCGCCGGTCTCGACCAGCAGGCTGCGCAGCTCCTGAGACGTCAGGGATGACGGTTCCTTCATGGTTTCTCCAAGGCTCCGGCCGCGGCATGGCGCATCTCGGCGAGTATGCCCTGCGCCGCCTTGAGGGGCTCCGGCGCCCGCGTTATGGGCCGTCCGACCACGATAAAGTTGACGCCCAAGGCGGCAGCCTCGCCCGGCGTCATGACCCGCTTCTGGTCGTGTGCGCCGCTCTCCGCGGGCCGTATGCCCGGCGTGATGAAGCGCATGTCCAGGTGCGGCAGGGCCTTGCGCAGGGCCGCGACCTCCTGGCCCGAGCAGATGGTGCCGTCGATGCCGTTGATCCAGCCCAGGCGCGCGAGGTTCTTGACCATGGTGGGCAGGGTCGTGCGCGGCTGCACCACGCGCAGGTCCTGGGCTCCCAGGCTGGTCAGCACGGTCACGCCCCAGAGCTTGGGCCGCGGATTGACTTCCGCCGCGGCCTTGAGCATGGCGCTGCCGCCCGAAAGATGCAAAGACACCGACTCGGCGCCCAGCTTCTGCGCCTCCTGGACCGCGTGGGCCACGGTCTGCGGGATGTCGTGGAACTTCAGGTCCAGGAACACCTTGCCCCCGAAGCGGTGCACGAGGTCCACGGCGCGCTTGCCGTGAGCGGTGAACAGGCGCAATCCCACCTTGTAGAAGGTGACCGTGCTCTTGAGGGCCTGCAGGAGCGCCTCTTCCTCATGGATGGTGTCCACGTCCAGGGCTACGATGAGTTCCGTCATACGGCCTCCTTTACGGAGCTTCCGATGCCGCAGGAGCCCACGGCCGCGGCCACGCTCTGGAAGCCTCCCGCCGACAGCAGGACCCTCAGGTCCTTGAGGATGCGCACCACCGCGCCCGGCCCGCCGTAGACCAAGCCGGTGTAGAGCTGCACCAGGCTGGCCCCGGCGCGCAGCTTCTCCAGCACGTCGTCGGCCGTCTCCACCCCGCCCACGCCGATGATGGGCAGTCGGCCGTCCGTGAGCCGGTAGATCTTGGCGATCATCGCGGTCGCCGCGGAGCGCAGGGGCCGGCCGCTCAAGCCTCCCTGTATGTCGCCCAGCTCCGGGCTCAAAGACTGGCGCGAGGTGGTGGTGTTGGTGGCCACCACCCCATCGGCGTGGCGCATGATGAGGCCCAGCAGGTCGGGCAGCTGGGCGTCGGCCAGGTCCGGGGCGAGCTTGACCAGGACCGGCTTGCGCGGGGAGTTGACCGCGGCCAGCGCGATGAGGATGCGCTCGAGTTGCAGGCGCTCCTGCAGGTCGCGCAGTCCGGTCATGTTGGGGCAGCTCACGTTGACCACGAAATAGTCCCCGCAGGGATGCAGGAGGCGCAGGGTCCCGGCGTACTCTTCCGGGGCCTTGGCCTTGGGGCAGTCGGCGTTGAGGCCGATATTGATTCCCACCGGCACCGCGCAGCGGTCCGCGGCCTGGAGCCGCCGGGCCGCCTCCTGCGCGCCCGAGCTCGGGAAGCCCATCCGGTTGATGAGGGCGCGCTCCAGAGGCAGGCGCATGATCCGCGGCTTGGGATTGCCGGGCTGAGGCCGCAGAGTCACCGAGCCCAGCTCCAGGAAGCCGAAGCCGAGCGCGGGCAGGACTCCGGAGAGCCGGCAATCCTTGTCGAATCCCGCGGCCAGGCCCAAGGGATTGGGGAAAGTCAGGCCGAAGGCCTTGGTCTCCAGGCCGGGCTCGGGCCGGCCTAACAGCGCGGACAAGACCGCGGGTCCGCCGGGCACACGGCCCAACAGCTCGAGGTCGCGCACCGCGTGCTCATGCGCCTGCTCCGCGTCCATGCGGAACAGCAGCGGGCGGATCAGGCGCTCATAGAGCATGGACGATCCTCCCGGCCAAGACCGTGGCCCGGACCCGACCGCGGAGCTTCAGGCCGATGAAGGGGCAGTTGCGGCTGAGCGATTGGAAGCGGGAGGGCACGGTCCAGGACTCCAAGGCAGAGAGCACCGTGACGTCCGCATCGCAGCCGGGTCTCAGCGAGCCCTTGCGCTTCAGGCCGAGGATGCGGGCCGGGGAGGCGCTCATGCGCTCGACCAGTTGCCGGCGCGTGAGGTGGCCTTTGTGCACCAGATAAGTCAGCACCACCGCGACCGCGGTCTCTAGCCCGATGACTCCGAACGGGGCCCGCCGCATGCCTCGGCGCTTGAGCGCCGGGGCATGCGGCGCGTGGTCCGTGGCCACCACGTCTATGGTGCCGTCCTGAAGCCCTTCCTGCAGGGCGGCGCGGTCGCCGCGGGAGCGCAGGGGGGGATTCATCTTGAAATTGGCATCCTGGCCCGGGATGTCGTCCTCGCAGAGGGCCAGGTGGTGGGGCGTGGCCTCCGCGGTGACAGGCAGGCCTCGGCGCTTGGCTTGGCGCAGGGCCTCGAGGCTCTGGGCGCAGCTCAGATGCGCGATGTGCACATGGGCCCCGGTGAGCTCGGCGAGCGCGAGGTCGCGCACGACCATGGCGGTCTCCGCGGCCCAAGGCTGGCCGGGCAGGCGCAGCCGACGGGACACCCGGCCTTCGTTGACGGCCGCACTTCGGCTGAGGGCGGGCTCTTCGCAATGGGAGATGAAAGCCAGGCGCAGGCCCCGCGTGAGCTCCAGGACGCGGCGCATGAGCCCGGCGTCCTGGACGCAGCGGCCGTCCTCGCTGACCGCGGAAATCCCGGCCGCGGCCAAAGCCGCGAGGTCCGCGAGCTCCGCCCCCTGCTGGCCCCTGGTGGCGCAGCCCGCGAACAGGACCTGGGCGGACGCCGAGGCGGCCTGGCGGCGCAGCCGGCGCAACAGAGCCGGGCTGTCCATGACCGGCTTGGTGTTGGGCATGGCCAGGACCGTGGTGAAGCCCCCCGCGGCCGCGGCCCGGGTCCCGGAGGAGATGTCCTCTGATTCCTCGCCGCCCGGTTCGCGCAGGTGCACGTGCATGTCGATGAGGCCGGGGAGCACCCAGCAGCCGCGGGCGTCGAGGGACGGGACGCGGGGGTGACGGCGCCAGAGGTGTGGGGCGACCTGCCGGACGCGGCCGTCTTGGAGGAGAACGTCGCGCACCGACTCCAGGTCCTGCGCCGGGTCGATGACCAGTCCACCGCGGATCAAAAGCCGCTCTGTCATCTTGGCCGCTCCCCTATATTAGACCAGTTTGTCCGCATGGTGTTCAACGCGCGGCCCTGGCGCTCCGGCCGGAGGATTGGTATAATTGAGACAGCAATATCAATAATATGCGATTGGCTACTGACCTGCAGCGCACTCTCGACGGGCTTCGGCTCCGAGGCTTCCGCCTGACCCGGCCCCGGCGCCTGATACTGGAGGGGCTCTCCGCGGACGGCGCCCATGCCTCGGCCGAGGCCCTCTACGAGTCCTTGCGCAGCCGCCGGCTCCGGCTGGGCCGGGCCACGGTATTCCGGACCCTCAAGCTCTTCGCGCTCCTGGGCATCGCCAGGGGAGAGGCTCCGGCGGCACCGCGCCGGCGCTTCGAGGTCGCGGCGGGCAAGCCTCACCACGACCACATGACCTGCCTGCGCTGCGGCGCGGTGCTGGAGTTTTCCTGCCCGGCCATCGAGCGCCTGCAGCGGGCGGAGGCCCGGCGCCGGGGCTTCGTCATGCAGGGCCACGCCCTCGAGATCACCGGCGTGTGCCGGCGCTGCGCCGGAGCGGCAGCGCGGAGGCGGCCTTGACTCCGGTCGGGCCCACCAGCCTCCTGGGATTGCACCCGGGCGAGGAGGCCGTAATCGAGACCGTTTCCGGCGGCGACGAGCTGCGGGGGCGGCTCTCGGCCATGGGACTGCACGAGGGCCGCCGCATCCGCCGCCTGGCGGATTCCGGTCGCGGCGGGCCGGTGGTCGTCGACGTCATGGGCTCGACCGTGGCTTTGGGGCGCAGGATGGCGGGGCATATCCTGGTCCGGGCCCGGGAACACCGGCTGCTCTTGACCGGCAACCCGAACGTGGGCAAGAGCGTGGTCTTCTCGCGCTTGACCGGACTCGACGCTCTGTCGTCGAACTACCCGGGCACCACCGTGGAGTTCCTCAGCGGCGCCGCCCGGTTCCAGGGCGAGAGGTTCCAGGTCATAGACGTCCCCGGCACCTACAGCCTTTCGGCCGCCTCGCCCGCCGAGACCGTGGCCTGCCGGATCATCGCGGAGAGCCCCCAAGCCGTGGTCGTGCACGTCATCGACGCCACCAACTTGGAGCGCAACCTCCTTTTCGCCCTGCAGATGATCGAGCGCGGCCGGCGCCTGGTGCTCCTGCTCAACAAGCGGGACCTGGCGGCCCTGCGCGGCATCAGCATCGACGCGGAGGGCCTGGGCCGGCGGCTCGGGGCGCCGGTGGTGCCTTTCGTGGCCGTGACCGGCGAGGGCCTGCGCGAGCTGGAGCGCGCCGTGCTGGGTCTGCTCCATGGAGGGCCGCCGCGGCCGGCGCCCGTGCCCGCCGGAGACGACGGCAAGTGGCGTCTCATCGGTGAGTTGAGCCGGCAGATCCAGACCATCTCCCACAAGCATCCCGGCTTCATGGAGCGGCTGGCCGAGCTCTCGATCCGGCCCGCCACCGGCATCCCCATGGCCCTGGCTGTCCTGGCCGTCTCCTTCCTCGGTGTGCGCGTCGCAGCCGAGGGGGTGATCCACGGCCTCCTCGAGCCTGCCTTCCAGCGTTTCTACCTGCCTTCGGTCCTGCGCCTGGCGGACCTCGTCTCAGCCTGGCCCGCCGCGCGCGCCTTCCTGGTCGGGACCAGCACGGACCCCCTGGACTCCTTCGGCGTCCTCACCACGGGCGTCTACATCCCCTTCATCGCGGTCCTGCCCTACCTGGCGGCCTTCTACTTCGTCCTGGGCTACCTGGAGGACCTGGGCTACCTGCCCCGGCTCGCGGTGATCCTTGACCGCGGCCTGCACCGCCTGGGACTGCACGGCTACGGCGCCATCCCCATGATCCTCGGCTTGGGCTGCAAAGTCCCGGGCCTACTGGCCACCCGGGTGCTGGAGACGCCGCGCGAGCGCCTCATCGCCATGACCCTGACCTTGCTCATCGCGCCCTGCCTGCCTCAAAGCGCCATGATCTTGAGCCAGGTCGGCAGGTTCGGTATCCTCTACGCCCTGGCCGCCTTTGGGACCATCGCCCTGGTAGGGATCTCGGCTGGAATGTTGCTGCATCGGCTATTGCAGGGGGAATGCCCGGAGCTCTTCGTCGAGATCCCTCCCTATCAGTGGCCGCGACTCGACGTGTTGGCCAAGAAGACCTGGCTGCGCGTGCGCGGCTTCCTGCGCGAGGCCGTCCCCCTGATCGCGGCCGGGGTGGCCTTGGTGGGCGTCTGCGACGTGCTGGGTTTGCTGCGAGACTTGTCCGAGGCTTGCGGGCCGGCCATGAACCGGCTCTTCGGCCTTCCGGCCGATATCGCGCCGCTTATGGTCCTGGGCTTCCTGAGAAAAGACGTTAGCATCGCCATGCTGGGGCCCTTCCACCTGGGGGCGGGTCAGGCCGTCGTGGCGTCCGTGTTCCTGACTCTCTATCTGCCCTGCTTCGCCAGCCTATCCGTGCTCGTACGCGAGACCGGCATCAAGCAGGCTCTGGCTATCGCGGCCCTGAATCTGGCTTTCGCGGTGACGGCGGCCGGCGTCCTGCACCTGCTGCTGTAGTCCCGCATCCCGTCATCGGGGGCTCCATAAGGGATGTTCGAAGGAGAGGTAGGCGAAGACGCCGCTCTCGCCCCGCGAAGGACCCACGCCGATGGGGAACGCGACTCCGGGCACGATCTGCAGCCCGGACTTGAAGTTGAGCGCGAACCTCAGTCCGGGATTGATGAAGAAGGACTCCGCGCGCTGCTTGGTCCCGTCGGGTTGGACCGTCTCGGAGGAGGTCCAGGCCGCCTCGCACATAAGGTCCAAGCTCTTGCTGACGGAGAAGATGGCGCTGGCCCCGTCGTTGAAACCGAGGGTGTCCGCCTTGGCTCCGCCCGGCTCCCGGCTGCCCGGCACGAAGGTGGCTCCCGCGTTCCAGTGGGTCACCCAGCGGCCGGAGAGCTCGACGCTCAGCGGGATGTTGACCTGTCCTCCGGCGGCGCCGCTGCCGAAGCCCCCTTTGTAGTCGCCGGTCGGCAGGAGCACTGAGAGGCGGGGCGCCAGGGCGACGGGGCCCTTCATGAGCAGCTGATAGCGGTAGTTCAGGGCGACGTCGCCGATCCCCGTCCCCGGCGACGGCTCGCCCAGATGGCTGACTGGGACCATGTAGGAGAGCTGGTGTGTCCGCCCGGGAACGGGCCATTCCTGCGTGAATGCATAGGCCCAGGTCTTGCTCCGGCTCTGGTATTGGAAGTTCTGGATGTGCTGTATGACGCCTGGCTCCTGGTTGTAGGCTTCCTCCAGCAGAAAAGAGTTGTCCTGTATCCTCTTCGCCTCTTGAGCGGAGGCCGCGCCGCCGGGCAGCACGGCCAGCGCGGCCAGCAGCGCCAGGAGCTTCAAGTCCTCGCCGCGCCGCGCGCGCGGAGCGCGGGCAGCAACTCGGCCAGCGAGGCGATGCGGGGGCGGCGGGCCACGATCTTCACGGCGCGGGCGAACAGCGGCATGGGGTCCGGCGGCCCGTCCTCCAGCAGCGCGGCCACGGCCCGGGCCGCGGGCTCGTCGGCCGGCAGGCCGTCGTATGAGAGGCCTGCGGCGGAGAGCCTGGCGCGGTCGATGGAGAGCCGGCGCGCCAGTTGCCACAGGACCCCTACTTCCGGATGGGCGAAGCGCCAAGGGACCTCGCCCTGATCGGCCTGGGTGATGCAGCCGGAGTTGTAGAAGCGCTCGGCCCCCTTTCGGGCGACGAGACCGTCCTTCTCGGCGAGGCGCGTGATGGGGCGTCCGGGAAAAAGCTGGAGCCGGCCGCGCAAGGCCGCGGCATGGTCGACGAGCGGGCAGCGGGAGATGCCCGCGAGGTTGAGGCGCAGGTCCTGCAAAGAGGTCCAGGGCGTGAAGAGGATCATGCTGAAGTGCCGGTTCGGGTAGCGGAACTGGCCGGGCCAGCGCGCGGTCGCCCGGACGATGAAGTCCGCGGCTTCGTGGACCTGGTCCGCGGTGATCCCTTTGTTGAGGCGCAGGTTCTCGGCCGGGGAGAAATTCTCCACGCCCATGCCGTAGAGGCGCAAGGCCAGGCCGTGCCGGGCCAGCCGGGGCAGGAGGCGCGCGAGCGCCGCGCGCTTGGCGAGGAATTCGTCGATGCGCGGCATGAAGCTCAGCTCCGCGCCGCGCACGCCCAGGCGCAGCAGGGCCGCGATCAGCTCGTCGCAGCGCCGCCACAGCCCGCAGCCGATGAACTCGAAGTGCGTCTCGGCGGCGCAGCGCGAGCGCGAGCGGACGGCCGCCGCGACCACCCGGGCCGCGAAGGCCGCCTCGTCCGCCACGTACTTCTCCACCGGGATGGACCCTGCCTGGCAGAAGGCGCAGCTCATGGCCGGCATGGGCAGGCCGAGCCGGCGGTAGAAGCGGTTCTCCGCGACGCGGCTGCGGTACGAGCAGCGCGTCCCGGTCACGACGCGGATCAACGGCTGGGCGGCCCAGGGCGCGCCGTTGAGCACCAGGCGCGCGAAGGACGGCGTGAGGCGCTCCAGCAGGCCCGGCTCCTGGAGCCGAGGGCCGGCCGTCCGGAACACCTCCCGCGCCGCGAACCGGCCCAGCATGTTGAGGCCTTCGTCTATGTCGCAGTAGACCAGCCGGGCGTCCGGGCTGGCGGCCTGGAGCGCGGCCCACTGGTCGGCCCTCAGGCGCTCGTTGATCACGACGACGCGCGGCCGGCGGCGGGCCACCTCGGCGCGCAGCAGGCCCAGGTCCTGGGGCCCCAGGGCGTAGCGCAGGGCCGGGTCGTAGCGCACTCCGAGCGCGCACCAGGAGGCTCTCCACCTCAGGGCGCGGGCCAGCCCGAGCAGGAAAGGGTAGCTGCTGGTGCGGAATTGGCGTTCCGGCTCGTCGGGCATCAGCTCGACGAGCAGCAGGCCGGGTCTGGCGTCGGCTCCGCTGGGCATGTGTCCAGATGCTAACAAATTAGGGTCCTAAAGCGGGGCGGGGCGCATGCCGACCCGGCCGACGAGGGGGAGCTTGAGAGCCGGGCGCAGCAGGTCCACTCCGAAGCACAGCCCCAACAGTTGGACCTCCACGCCTTCGCGCAATCCGACCGTGAAGCCCAACAGCCCCCATAGCGACAGTTGGACTCCGGTCCCGCTCTCCGATCGGCTCAGCGGGCGGCCGGCGACGAGCCAATCGCGCCCGATGGCGTTGGGCGGCAGCGTGGCGCCCAGTTCGGGTACCGAGCGCAGGACGAAGGATGTGAAGGTGTTGCTGTTGGGTCCGGGCCAGGCCCGGTAGCTGCCGCGGTAGGGATAGTCGGCCGCCGCCTTCCGGATCTTGACGATCGCCGACTCGGCTTTCTCGCCGCGCAGGTCGCAGAGGAGGGCTGGTTCCTTTCCGTACCAGCGCCGGTCCGGCTCTCCGGGCTCGTCCATGACGGGGCTGAGCCCGCGCCGAAGCCGCCAGCCGACGACTTGCAGGACCTCATAGGTCGGGGCGTCCTTCTCTTTGACGGCGATCCAGGTGTGGACGGCGAACCAGCCGCGCCAGCGGATGGCGCGCGCCGCGTAGACCTGGACCACCGCGCGCCGCTCTTCAGCGGGCGTCGGAGCGATCTTCGCGCTCGAGCGGTCGGCGGTGCGCCAGTCCTGCGCGTTGGCCGGGGCGGCCAGCAGGGTCAGAAGCAGCAAGGACCGCGTCATCGTACTCCCGTGGACCGGCGTCGGCCGATGAGCCCAAAAGACTGGTGCCCCCAACGGGAATCGAACCCATGTTTCAGCCTTGAAAGGGCCGCGTCCTAACCGTTAGACGATGGGGGCTTGAAATCAACCGAAAATCATGAGCCCGGTGGGATTTGAACCCACGACCCTACGCTTAAAAGGCGTATGCTCTACCCCTGAGCTACGAGCTCGCGAACGCTGATTATACAACAATCATGCTGGGCCCAGCCTAATCTTTACGCCGCTTCGCTTTCTGCAGTTCGAGCTGGGCGTGGATCCGCGAGAGATTCTCCCTGGCTGCAGACGCTAACCCGGGAAACTCCGGACCAGGGGGCAGCCGCAAGGCCTCTTGGAATTGCGCCTCAGCCCCCAGGAAGTTGCCTTGCTCTGCCAAAACAGCGCCCAGGTTGTTGTGGATGTCCGCATAGCCGGGCGCGGCCTTCAGGGCGCGACGGTAATACGCCCCGGCCTGCGCGAAGCTGCCGCGACTCTGATGGAGGAGGCCCAGAGCTGCGAGAGCGGTCGGGTCATCTTCGCACACCCTCAAGGAATGTCCGAACAGGGTCGCATCGTCGCGCCAATATCGGACTTGCAGGCTGGCCGCCACCATCAATATCGCGACCAGCCCTGCAGCCGCCAACGCCGGCCCGCGGGCGCGGCGGTCCGGGGTTCGCGGGATCGCCCAAGCGACCATGACGGCCAATCCGATGACGGGCACGTAGGCATAACGGTCGGCCATGGACTGCATGCCCACCTGGAGGAGGCCCAGCATCGGGAAGAGCGCGGCCAGGAACCAGAGCCAGCCCACGAGCAGATACGGCCGCGCACGTCTAAGCTTGACCGCGGCCGAGCTTATGCCGACGAGCAGAAGGGCGCAACCCAGGCCCTTCCAGAGGTCCAGACCGCGCGGGTATGGATAGAACTCCGATAGGCCGCTGGGCCAGACGGCCTTGCTCAGGTAAGAGGCGGCGAAGATGCACGCGTTGTTCAACCGGTCGATGAATGGCAGTTGGTTCAGGGCGATGAGCTGGACGCGCGCGAGGGTTATGGCGGCTGCGGCGGCGGCCAACGCGAATAGCGGCAACTTCTCAAGCACCAAGCGCCGCCAGCCTTTGTGGAGGCGCTGCAGCGGCCAGTAGTCGAGCAGCAAGAACAGGCCAGGCAGGATCACGGCCGTAGCTTTGGACATCAGCGCCGCCGCGAAACAAAGCGACATCCCGACGTAGCGGCCCGGCGAAGCCCGCCGGACATAAGCCGCATAGTGCCACATGGACAGCAAACAGAAGAAGGCGCTCAGCATGTTCTTGCGTTCGGCGACCCAGGCTACGGATTCCACCTGAAGAGGATGGATGGAAAACACGGCCGCTACGAGCGCGCTGCGCCAGGTGTCCGAGGTCATCCGGAGCATGAGGAGGAAAAGCAGCAGGACATTGCACGCATGGAACAGCAAGTTCGCTAGGTGATGGCCGGCTGGTCGCAGGCCGAAAAGCCGGACGTCGATCATGTGCGAGACAAGAGTCAATGGGTGCCAGTTGCCCTGGACCGTGGTCGTGAAGGCCCGGTGGAGCGCCGACAGGTCCAGGCCGTCCGGCAACTGGCTGGGTCTCAAATATAAGATATCGTCGCCGACTCCAGTTATGAAATCATGGGTCACCACCGGCCAAAAGACCGCCAAGGTCATGACGGCCAGAGAGATGCAGACGAGCGGCGCTTTCGGCGTTCCGGCGCCTGGTTCAAGACCTGCTAGGCGAGAGAGGAGATTCACGGCGCGACCCCTGCGGGCCGCGCCAGGCTCCCGGCCTGGTCGCGCAGATAGCGCCGGAAGGCGCGGCGCGCGCGCGGCGTGCCCAGCCGACCCAAGGCCACGGCCGCGCTCGACTGCACGTCCTCGCTCGGGTCCTTGAGCAGTCTGACCAGGGCCGGCACGGCCGAGTCGGCGGCCGCTCCGATGTTGCCCAGGGCCAGGGCGGCGCTGGCCCGGACCCGCCGGTCGGAGTGCTTGAGGTTGGACAGCAGGGCCGGCAAAGCCGCTGCCGCCTTGGCGCCGCGCTTGCCGGCCTCGTCGGCGGCACGGGCCCGGGCGCGTGCGTCGCCCTTGCGCAAGGTCTTGATGAGCTCCGGAAGCGGGTCGTTCTCCGGCTTGGGCCGGCCATGATCCTCCGCCAGAGCGGTCTCAGCGGGGGGGGCCGGCCGCAGTCCGGCGCCCGGCGCCCCCGGCGGCAGGCGCTCCGGATCGTTCGGCGCAGCCACTGTCGCGGGACCCGGCCCGGAGCGAGGCGAGGTCCCGGCCAAAGCAATCGCCGGCTCCGCATTATCCCGCGGCCCGGCGCCGGGAGGACCCGGCGGCAGGCTCTCCGGGATCCCTGGGGCGGGCCCCATGGCCGGCTCGGTGTCGGCCAGCAGCTTGTCGAGCTCCGTGTTTCGTTCCTGCGCGCTGGGCCGGCCAGGGGCGGCCGGGCTGGGAAAGGCTTCCGGAGCGGGCCGGGCCGTTGCCGATGAGGCGGCCGGGGCCGCGGACGGGAGTTCGAGCTCCGCGATCTCTGCGCGCGGAGCGGCAGGCGTCTGGGCTGCGAGGCGCTGGACCAAGCCGAGCCGGCCCGGCTGGAGGGAGGGTCTGCAGGCCTTGAGCTCCTCGGTCTTGGCGGTCTGGGAATCGAGACCCTCGGCGGAGGCGGAGGTGTCCTCCTGCCCCAGCTTCCTGAGCCAGTAGCGGCCCGTCAGGCGCGCCATGCCGCTCTCGTCTCCGAGCGCTTCGGCGAGAACGCCGGAGGCAGCCACGCCCATGCTGCCCAGCCAATGGATGGCCGTGATGCGCACGTGCCGGCAGGGCTCTTCCTTCAAGATCTCGGCCAAGGCCGGCAGGGCCGGCCGGCCCAGGCGCCCCAGAAAGTGGACCGCGGTCAGGCGCACCTGCCAATCCGCGTCGCGCGCCGCGTACTCGAGCAGCGGGCGGCCCGCGGCCCCGTAGGGCTCGAGCTCATGCACGGCATGGATGCGCTCGTTCCACAGGCCGAGCTTGAGATCGGCCGAGAGCGCGGCCAAATGGGCTCCGTCGGTGCTGGCGACGCTGGCCCAGACGCTCACGCCTTCCTGGTCCGGCGCCTGCGCGGCCGCCAGAGGCCGCAGGAAGGCGCAGGCGAGGATGCCCCAGAAGACCCTGGCCAAGTCAGCGGCCCAGCCGCTCCAGGGTCTTGGCGTAGGTGCGATACAGGCTGGTGGTCCGGCTCTTGTCCGGGATCATCTGTTCCAGGGTCTGCCACCAGAAGCCGCCGCACAGGGAGCGGGGCATGGCGCAGGAGGCCGTGGTGGCGAAGATCAGCAGGTCCTCGCGCGCGGCCCGGACGTCGTCGGGCCTGAGCCACCAGTAGCCCTGGAGCTTCTCCTTGTCCACGTAGCCCAGGCTGCCCAGCATCAGGCTCTTGTCGGGCAGCTCGCCCTGCACGCGTTCGAAGATGTTCTCCAAGGCCAGGCCCACGGGGTTGTCGTCCGGCTGCAGGCTCAGAGACAGCACGTCGAGGTTGCGGCCGAAGCCCTGGCGGGTGTAGCGCTTGAGCCAGCCGAAGAGCGAGTGCTCGGCGTCCGGGGCCGTGCCGTCCCACCAGTAGAGCGTGGCCACCGTCTCCAGGCTCGGGTCGAGCTCCTTGACCTTGGCGGCCCCGGCGGAGTAGATGCGATAGACCTGGTCGCAGGTCATGGGGGCGCTGACCCCGCCCAGCCAGTCTCCGTTGAGCTCGTTGCCCACTTCCCAGGAGCGGATCTGCTCCTTGTAATGGAGCACCAGGTTCTTGGTGCGCTGCGCGTAGATTTCGGGGGTCATGGTCCGCGGCCATTGGCCGGTGTCCAGGACCGTGCCCATGATGCGCAGGTCCTGGCCGCGCAACTCCGCCACGATGGAGTCGTATTCGTTGAAGGAGCGCAGGCTGGCGTAGGTGAAGTCGTCCGGGTTGCTGCGGAAGACCAGCCGTACCCAGTTGGCGCCCGCGCGCTTGATGGTCGAGATGATCTTCTCGTAGTTGTTCAAGCGCTTGAAGATGCTCTCGTCGATGACCAGACCGAAGCGCAGGGAGCCTTTGCTCTTGGCCGCCAGGGCGATCTGCAGGCCGTGTTCGAAGAGCATCTTCTGCCAGGCCGCGGACACCGCGGTCAGGGCCGCATCAAAGGCCTGGGCGCGCGCCGCGCCGCCTTTCTCGGCGTGCGCCTGGGTCATCAGCGACTGGGCCAGTTCCGCGGCCGCGCGCGCCTTGCCGCCGGGCTTGTAGAGCGGGGTCCAATCGGAGGTGCGCTTGCGCAAGGAGTCCCGGAAGCGGCGGTACTGGGTGATGGCGATCTCCTCGTTGAGGAACACCGCGTCTCCGTCGGCGAAGCCCTCGCCGTCCTTGTCGGCCCAGACCGTGGAGAACCCGTCTTCGGCCACGGGCCAGGGCAGGCTCAGGCTTAAGCGGGGGAGCCTGTCCCAGGCCAGCGTCAGCAACTCGCCCTTTTGCTCCAGGACCGGCCTGGACGCGGCGGCGGGAGCGTCTGGGGGAGCCACGAAGATCCCGGAGAGCTGCTGGTCCGCGTCCGGGGCGCGGTCCGCGCGGCCTATGAAGGAAAGGAATTCCTGGAGTTTGAGGACCTTGCCGGAACGGTCGTAGGCGATGAGCTTGATGGACTTCCCGCCCTTGCGGCTCGGCGCGGAAGGCGGAGCGCCGGCCGGGGTGGGCTTGACGGTGTCGGTGGATGCGGCCGGGACGGATTCTATTGCCGCTGCGGGAGCCGGTGCCGGTGCGGCGGCTAGGGCCGAGGCCAGGAGCAGACTCTCCAGAGCTGACAGGATCATGCGTGGTTCAAAGTTAGCAAATTTACCCCTTTTTCTTCACATGCTGATGGCCGAAGATGTGGTCCCGGCAATAGCCGAGGCCCTGGCATTCGGGGCAGTACCGGAAATCCATCGTCGGATGGGACAGATCGGTGATGCCGCAGACGGCGCAGCGGTGGAAGGCCTCCCGGACGCGGGAGACCTCCTGGGCGCGCTTGGACATGCGGCGCTGGCCGCTCTTCATCATCCACAGGATATCCTTGCCGAAGAAGATGAGGAAGTTCCCGACCGAGGCCAGCACGAAGAGCCGGGTCTGCCAGGTCCCGGCCAGAAGCTGGAAGCCGTAGCCGAGCCAGGTCAGCAGCGCCAGCCACTTGACCTTGACCGGGAGGACGA
>JAPLKL010000028.1 GCA_026388095.1 Elusimicrobiota bacterium
GCCACCGGCGCCAGCTGCGCGGGGTCGCCGATGCGCACCAGCTCGTTGCGCAGGGAGTACATGGCGTAGTGTCCCAGCGCCTTGTGTCCGGCCGCGTAGAGGAGCTGGTCCGCATCCATCCGCTCCGGGCGCGGGAAGTCATAGTCCAGGCCTTCATAAAGCAGGCCCGAGACGATGCGTCCTGAGGAGATGCTCCCTCCCGGATGCCCGGACGTCGGCACGAAATTGAACAGGATGGCGCACAAGGTCCGGTAGCAGAGGTCCACATCTTCGAAGAAGGCCTTGTCGGCGACCGGCTGGGCCGGGGCTTCGAGGAAGACGCCGCGTCGGGGACGCAGCCGGAAGGCCTTGCTCATGGCGCCATTCTGGGGAATGCGCGACAGCAGGTGCGTATACCCGCCCGGGCAGCTAGCGCTGTCCGGGCGGGCGTCGCAAAGGATGTCTGGAGGGTGCCTACTCTACGTCGCAGACACGCTCGGTCTTGGCCCACTTGCCGTTGACGCGGGCGCGGACCGAGATCGTGTGGGTGCCGGTCGTTTCCGGGAACCAATCGAACCAGCAGAAGCCGGCGTCGCCGCGGCAGCTCTGCCAATCCGAGCCGTCCACGGCGGCCTGGCACTCCGCCTCTCCTGCGGAGATCCGGACGGCGTAGTGTCCGCGCTGGACCCGCTCGCCTTGCTGCGGATAGTCGATGCTGACCTTGGCTCGGGCGGCCGGCTTCTCTTCCACGGTCCTGCTCAGACCGGGAATCCTGACGGATAACAACCCTTTCTTTCTCACTCTTTGACCCCCATGCGGCTTGACAACGAGCATACTAGTAAACCAAATTCCGGATTGCGCTGTCTAGGCTTAGACTCGAGCCTCGGCCAGGGGATTGCGGCTCCGGCATCGGTGGCAGAGGCCGCTCGTGAGATTCGGGCAGTCCGGCCGGCACACAGGCAGCCGGAAGTGGAAACGGGAACCCTTTCCGGGCCGGCTTTCCACATCCAAAGAACTGCCATGGCTGGCCATGATCTGACGGCAGACCATCAGGCCCAGGCCGTAGCCTTTGGCCGCCTTCCTTCCCTCTCCGGTCCGGTAAAAACCCTGGAAGATCGCTTCTTGGTCCTCGGCCGCTATGCCGATGCCCGTGTCCTCGACCGAGACCTCCACTTCTTGCGGCGGGTCGCCGCCGGCGGGCCTGAGGCGCACGCTCACCCGGCCGTGGGCTGGGGTGTATTTGACCGCGTTGCCGATGAGGTTGCTCAGGACCAGGATCATCGCGTCCGGGTCCGCTGTGACCGGGAAGGTCGTTTCCGGGAACTCCAAGCGCAGATCGATGCCTTTCTGCTCGGCCAGGGGACGCATGAGCTCCAGGACTTCCCCGACCAGCCGGCGCAGCTCGATCTGCCTTATGTCGAGCTGGAAGCGGCCGGATTGCATGCGGGCCTGGTTGAGGAAGTTGCTGACCGTGGTCTTGAGGATCTGGTGGATGCGCTCCAAGGTCAGATAGGTCTTGTGGCGCTGATCCGGGACCTCGTCGTTCTCCCGCAGGAGGAACAAGGCCATGCCCATGGTGGTCAGGGAGTTGTTGAACTCGTGGCTGACCACCGAGAGCAGGTCGCTTTTCAGGCGCAGCATCTCCCGCTCGTGCTCCAAGGCGCGCTTGAGCTTGGCCAAGGCCACCGTGAAGGCGGTGAAGATGCCCAGGGCGATGGCCGCGTTCCAGATGGTGACATGGAACTGCGCCGGGCCCAGCCCCTGCAGCAGGCGCGGCAAGTAATCGGCCAAGGCCCAGCACAGAGAGGCCAGGCAGGAGATGAGCAGGCCGGGCCTCTGCCCGACATGCCAAGTCACCAGGACGACGGGGAAGAGATAGAAGAGGCCGAAACCGTATTCGATGCCCGTGGCGTAGTCAAAAGACCCGATGGCCGCCAGCAGGAGGAGGCTCACGAGCCAGGCGTTGCGTCTGTCACGGGCCAAGAAGCCGTTGAGTTTTTTCCACATAGCCTGACAATCTATTATCGCAAATTTGAGATAATGGATTCCTGAAGCATGAATCCTTTCCGGTGCTTGCGCATCCAAAGGCTGAAGGAGCGATCACATGACTCGCGCGGCGATATCCATCATGATGGGGCTGGCATTCTCTGCAGTGGTCCCGGCGCGGGCCCAGACCTACACTTTGGGCGCCGCGGTGGATGCGGTGCTGCAGCGGAACCCCGGCGTGGCGAGCGCGGGCTATCGGTTCCAGGAGGCGGACGCGGCCCTGCGCGAGACTCGGATGAGGCGCCTGCCCAGCCTGGGGGTCAACAGCTCTTTCACCCGGGGCGACAACCCGGTCTATGTCTTCGGGACCTTGATGAACCAGAGGTCCTTCACGCAAGCCGATTTCGCCATAGACCAGCTCAACAACCCCGGCCTGACCAGCAATTTTAGGAATTCCATCGAGGTGGGGGTGCCGCTCTTCACAGGCTTCGAGCTGCAGAGCTCCGAGCGGCTCGGCGGCCTGGGCCGGGATGCGGCGGCCAGCTCGCGGGACTCCGCGGCGCAGAACGCCCGCTACGCGGTCGTGGAGTCCTTCTTGGGGGTGCTCCTCGAGCAGGAACTGGCCAAGGCCTTGAGCGAGCGGATCGAGGCTTCGTCCGCCGAGATCGAGAACGCGCGCAAGCTCAAGGAGAAGGGGCTGGTCCTCGGCTCGGATTACTTCGCGGCGCAGGCCACCTTGGGAGGCCTGCGGGCCTGGCACAGCCGCGTCGGCGCGGGCCTGGACTCGGCCCGGTCCAAGCTCTCGACTTTGATGGGAGTCGCTCCTCAGGGCTTGGGCGTCGCGGGCTCCTTGGCCTACGGGGGCTGCTCCCTGCAGCCCGAGGGCGAACTGGTGGACCGGGCCCTGCGCCAGAGGCCCGAGCTGAGGCAGGCGGCGCTCCAGGAGGAGGCGGCGGGGGTGCTGCGGCGCCAGTCCGGCTTGAGCCTCCTGCCCAAGGTCGAGGCTTTCGGAGCCCTGGAGACCGACACCCGGGACTTCAACGGCAACCCCTGGAACAAGATCTTCGGAGTCCGCGCCAACCTCCCGCTGGGCGATCCGGCCTATCCATCCCGCAGGTCCAAGGCGCAGGCCGCCCTGGAAGTCAGCCGGGCCGAGGCCCGGCGCATGCAGGAGGGGGTGCGCATCGAGGTCGCACAGCTCTATGGGGGATACCGCGGCGCCTGCGAAAGCCTGCCCATCGCCCGGGATACCGTGGACAAAGCCAAGCAGTCTCTTGAGCTGTTCCGTCCCCTCTACCGGGAGGGCCGCCAGAGCATCCTGGAGGTCCTGCGTGCCGAGGAGGCGATGGCCAGGGCCCAGGCCGCGTATCTGGATAACCTCTACGGCCTGCACGCGGGGCGGGCGCGGCTCCTCCTGGCGGCGGGAGAGCTGGACGGCCCGGCCGTGGGCGAGCTCGAGCGGGGCTTGGGGGCGGGACGATGAGCCAGGGCACGCAGGGCGGGCGTCATCTCGGCGCGGCCGGGGTCCTGGCCCAGGCCTTCATCCGGTCCAAGCTGACGGTCCTCATCGCCTTGGGCGCGGTGCTGCTGGGGCTGTTCGGAGTCTGGAAGCTGCCGCGGGAAGAGGAGCCCCAGATCAACGTCCCCATGTTCGACATCTTCGTGGCCCTGCCGGGCGCGAGGTCGAGCAGCGCATCGTCAACCTGGGCGAGCGCAAGCTCTGGGAGATCCCGGGCGTCGAGTACATCTACTCGACTTCGGAGCCGGGTTCCGCGCTCTTCATCGTGCGCTTCAAGGTGGGCACCAGCCCCGACGAGGCGATGACCAGGATCTACACCAAGACCTTCGCCAACCTGGATTTCATGCCGGCGGGCGCCGGCCAGCCGCTCATCAAGCCGCGCTCCATCGATGACGTCCCCATCCTCGCGCTGACCCTCTCCGGGCAGGGGCTCGACGGCCTGGCCCTGCGCCGGGCCGCGGCCAGCCTGCGCCAGGAGATCAGCGCGGTCCCGGACGTCTCGGACACCGAGCTCATCGGCGGCCATAAGCGCCAATTCCTGGTGCATTTCGACCCGGCGGCATTGACGCGGCATCGGCTGACCCCG
The DNA here is from genome assembly GCA_026388095.1 of Elusimicrobiota bacterium. NCBI lineage: Bacteria > Pseudomonadati > Elusimicrobiota > Elusimicrobiota bacterium. The sequence continues at coordinate 4,071 of JAPLKL010000028.1, forward strand.
CTCGAGGTCGCGGCCATCATACAGTCCTCCAATCAGAAGCTCCCGGCCGGGCATTACAACAAGCCCGGGACTTCGGTCCAGGTCGAGACCGACGCTTTCATCCGGTCCATCGCCGACCTCAAGAACGTGGTGGTGGGCGTTTCCGGCGGCAGGCCCGTGCTCTTGAGCGATGTGGCCAAGGTGTCTGACGGCAGAGACGAGGATGAGCATGAGGTCTCCACCCAGGGGCAGGCCGCGGTGACCATCGCGGTCTCCAAACGGAAAGGCGCCAACGCCACCCATGTGGCCGAAGCCATCCTGTCCCGGATGGAGGAGGTCAAGAAGGGGCTGTTGCCGCCGGCTCTGGACATCGCCGTGACCCGCAACTACGGGGAGACGGCCAAGGAGAAGTCCGACGAACTCCTCTACCATATGTTGCTGGCCACGGTCTCCGTCACCATCCTCATCGCGCTGGCCTTGGGCTGGAGGGAAGCCATCGTCGTGGCGATCGCCATCCCGGTGACTTTGGCCCTGACCTTGCTCATCTATTACCTGGCGGGCTACACGCTCAACCGCATCACGCTCTTCGCGCTCATCTTCTCCATCGGCATCCTGGTCGACGACGCCATCGTGGTCGTGGAGAACATCCATCGCCACTTCATGATGAAGGACGGGCGGCCGCTCTGGCAGCTCTCCGTAGACGCCGTGGCGGAGGTGGGCAACCCCACGCTGCTGGCCACCTGGGCCGTCATCGCGGCCATACTCCCCATGGCTTTCGTGAGCGGCTTGATGGGCCCCTACATGCGGCCTATACCGGTGGGGGCCTCGGTGGCCATGCTCTTCTCCGTGGCCATCGCCTTCGTCATCTCGCCCTGGGCCTTCGCCCACATCCTGGAGCGGTTCCCTCCTCGGGAGATCAAGGGGCATGAGGAGTCGGGCCTCGACCGCATGTACCGGCGCTTCATGACCACGGTGCTGGAGAACGGGCGGGTGCGCTTCTGGTATTTCACGGTCATGCTCGCGCTCCTGGCCGGGGCCCTGAGCTTGGTGCTCTTCAGGGCCGTGACGGTCAAGATGCTGCCTTTCGACAACAAGAACGAGTTCCAGGTCGTCTTGAACATGCCCGAGGGGACCGCCCTGGACCGGACCCGGGAGGCTGCCGGGGGCATGGCCGACTATCTGCGCTCCGTGCCCGAGGTTAAGCGGGTCACGGTCTACGCCGGCACCGCCTCGCCCTATAACTTCAACGGGCTCGTGCGGCACTACTTCCTCAGGCAGCGGCCGGACCAAGCCGACATCCTGGTGAGCCTCTCGCGCCGGCAGGAGCGCAAGCGGCAGAGCCACGACATCGCTAAGGAGGTCCGGGCGCCCATCAAGGACATCGCCCGTCGGTTCGGCGCCCGGGTGCAGGTGGCCGAGATCCCGCCCGGACCTCCGGTCCTCTCCACCTTGGTCTTCGAGCTCTACGGCCCGGACGCGGCCAAACGCACCAAGTTGGCCCGCAAGCTCCGGGAGCTCCTGGAACGCACCGACGGCATAGTCGACGTGGACACCTATGTGCCCGACCCGCAGCCTTTGGAGCGCCTGGTCGTGGACCGCCAGAAAGCGACCCTCAACGCCATCCCGGCCTCCGCCGTGGCCCAGACCGTGAGCCTGGCCCTGGACGGCCGGACCGTGGACTTGGCGCATGTCGAAGATGAGAAAGAGCCGGTGTGCATCCGCATGCGCCTGCCCTCGGAGCGGCGGCGGGACCTCGGCGCGCTGAAGTCCGTCACGCTGATGTCGCGCAACGGCACGCCCATCCCGGTGGGGGGGCTCACCGCCGCGCAGTCCCGTGAGCAGGACCAGCCGATATACCACAAGAACCTCCAGCCCGTGACCTACGTGATCGCCGACGTCTCGGGCCGGCAGGAGAGCCCGGTCTACGCCATCATCAAGCTGCGCGGCCCCGTGCGGGACCTGGCCCGCTCCATGGGCCTGGACCTCAAGGAGTACTTCACACGCCAGCCGGACAGCTCACAGGAGTGGGCGCTCAAGTGGGACGGGGAATGGCACATCACCTACGAGGTCTTCCGGGACCTGGGCCTGGCTTTCGCCGTGGTCCTGCTGCTCATCTACATCCTGGTGGTGGGCTGGTTCAAGTCCTTCACCGTGCCCTTGGTCATCATGGCGCCCATCCCGCTGACCTTGGTGGGGATACTCCCCGCGCATTGGGCCTTGGGCGCCTTCTTCACCGCCACCTCCATGATCGGCTTCATCGCCGGGGCCGGCATCGTGGTGCGCAACTCCATCATCCTGGTGGACTTCATCCAGCTGCGCCTCAAGGAGGGGATGCCGCTGGAGCAGGCCGTAGTCGACGCGGGCGCGGTGCGGTTCCGGCCCATGCTGCTGACGGCCGCGGCCGTGGTGGTGGGCGCGGCGGTCATCCTCTTCGACCCGATCTTCCAGGGCTTGGCCGTCTCGCTCATGGCCGGGGAGGTGGCGTCGACGTTCTTGTCGCGCACCGCCGTGCCGGTCCTGTACTTCCTGCTGGCGCGGCGCCAGCGCCCGGAGGAGCCGTCTCATGGCGATTAGCTGGGTGGATGGCGCGGCCTTGGCCGCGGCCGCGGTGATCCTGGGGGCGCTGGCCTGCTCGCGCCTGGGGGGTGTCAAGCCGGCCCAGGCCGCGGAGATCGCCAAGCAGCCGGGGACTTTCGTCCTGGACGTGCGTACTCAAGCGGAATACGAGCAAGGGCATCTGGAGCGGGCCGTGCTGATCCCGGTCCAACTGCTGGCGGGAAGGCTCTCGCAGCTGCCGGCGGACAAGAAGAGTCCCATCCTGGTGTATTGCGCGGTGGGCGGCAGGTCCGCCGTGGCCGCGACCCTGCTCAGGGCCAAGGGCTACGGGCAGGTCCATGACCTGGCCGGGGGCATCTCGGCCTGGCAAGGCGCGGGATTTCCAGTCGTGAAATAGGAGGCGTCCATGACCATCGAGCAAAAGATCCGTCTCATCGCGGGGACCTTCATCCTCGTCAGCCTGGCCCTGGCGGTCTGGGTGAACCGGAACTTCCTGTGGTTCACCGCTTTCGTGGGCGCCAACCTCTTCCAGTCGGCGCTGACCAAGTGGTGCCTGATGGAGGACATACTCAGGAAGTTCGACAAGAAGGAGGCCGGGAGCTGCTGCTGCGGGGGGGAGCCGAAAGCCTGAACGGCAGGCCACCCCAACGGAACCAGCGCCCCCTCATAGGGGGCGCTGGTGGCGCGGCACCCTTCGGGTGCCGCGCCATTCTACGGCTCGTCACCAGTCCCAAGTCTCCACTTCTCCGGTCAGCTCGCCCAGCCGTTTCTTGACGATCTGGTCCTTGACCGAGCGCCGCTTGTCGATGCGGGTCTTGAGCTCGCCGATCTCCTCCTGCATGCGCTTGAGCTTGAACTCCATGCGCGCCAGGTTGGTGTCGAACTGCTCGGAGAGGGCCTTCTCCAGGTCCTTCTTGAGCTTCTCCTTATCGTCGCCTTTGGCTTGGCGCACGGCCTGGACCAGACGGCGCACCTCGAAGTCGGACTTGATGCCTTTGATGAATTCGTCCCGCAGCTTCGGGTCGCGGTAGGCGAACATGTACTGGCGGAACCTCTGGTGGAAGACCTCGGGCTTGTCCCTTTGCATCCGCTCGAGCTCCTCGTCGATCTCGGGGATCTGCTTCTTGAGGTATTCCATGGCCTCTTTCTCCACGGCCGGGTTGCGCTCCTCCAGCCCCGGCTTGCCGTGCTCCTCCCCGGCTCCGGGCTCCGGTCCCGGTCTTTGCGGCGGCTTCTGCGCGAAGGCTTGGCCGGCCAAGACCAGGCTTGCGAGCAACGACGCCAGCAGCATCCTCTTCTTCATGTTGTCCTCCCTGCGCCTTAGAGCGCCTGCCTCTTGAGTCCCTTCGCCATGTCCTCGATGCGGCCAATATCCGCGTCGAGTTCGATGGCGTCCGATGTCGAAGCGATGTCCTGAGAGATGTCCGCCAGCTCGGAGTCGAGGCGCGTGATATCCCGTTCGATCCCGTTGGTCCAATGCAGGTTGTTGGAACTTCTGCCGACCGGGAGGAACAAAAGGGCCAAGCCCGCTGCGATCGCGGCCAAGCCCAGGCTGATCCTGCGCCAGCGAGGGCGCACAACCAGCGGCGGGGCGGCTCGGCTGATGACTTCGGCGTCGAGCCAGGCTGGAGGGGTCAAGGCGGCGCGCTGAGCCGAGTCCGAGGCCGCATTCATCGCGGCCAAGAAGGCGCGGCACTCGGAGCACCCCTCGGCGCCGGAGTCCTCGAGCAGGCAGCGCTCTTCATGAGCGGCGTCATGCATGGAACTCCTCCAATCCCTTGCGGAGCTTCAAGACGGCGTAGCGCATGCGGGCCAGCGCCGTGCCCAAAGGGCAGCCCAAAGCCTTGGCTATCTCCGTGAAAGAAAGGCCCGAGTATTCCCGCATGAGGAAGACCTCGCGCTGCTCCTCGGGCAGTCCGGCCAGGGCCTTCTCGAAGCTCTCGCCGACCTCCCGGCTCTCCGCCTGCCGGTCCGGGCCGGCCTCGGGCGAGACGGCCCGGCTCTCCAACTCCTCGGTCAGGCCGACGGGCGCTTTCTTGCGCAGGCGGTCCAGGGCGGTCCGGTGCGCGATGGTGAAGAGCCAGGCCTTGAAGCGGCCGCTCTCTTCGTACCTTCCTGCGTTCTGCCAGATCTTGATCATGACTTCCGCGTAGGCGTCGTCGGCTTCGGTCCGGTCCCCCAGCCGGTACACGAGGAAGCTGTATAGGCCCGGGCCGTGGGCCGCCACCAGTTCCCGGAACGCCTCGCCGTCCTTGGCTCGGATGCCGGCCGCTATCTGCTGGTCGTCCACCGATGCGCCCTCAAGGGATATAACGGCCGGGGCCGGATCTTATTGTATGGGAGGCTAGTCGTATCGGGGCTCAAGGCGGGCCAGCTCGGTCTCGAAGCGCGTCTGGAACTTCTGGCTCAGGACATCCGCGCATACGGCGTAGCGGACCAGCGGTTCGGGACCGTCGTCCGCGCCGAACCCGGCGAAGTGCACGCCCACGATGCCGGTCTCCGATATGGCCAGCCGGTTGTAAGCCTCGTGCACGCTCAGGCCCTGCCGGCGCGCCAGAGCGGCCAAGTCCTGTCCGAGAGCCTTGCGGGGGACCTTCCAAAGGGTGAAGAAGCCCGCGTTGGTGGGGCAGGCTTGGCGCAGTCCCGCCTTCTTCAGCGCCGGGATGACATAGTCGAGGCGGCTGCGATAGAGACGATACAGGGATTCCAGGGATCTCCTCGCGGTCTCGCGGTCCTGGAAGAAGCGGCCGTAGGCCGCCATGAGCGCGGGGACGGGGCCGGAATCGGTGTTGCCCTTGATGGTGATGTAGTCCTCCACGAAGTCCTTGGAGCCGACCACGGCTCCGAGGCGGGCGCCGGGGTCCGAGAAGGACTTGCTGACGGAGTAGAGCTCGAGCCATTCGAGGTCGGGGTAGTCCTTGGCCACCGCGGCGAGGGGGACGTGGGTCTCGTCCGAGAGGCCGGAGTAGGCGGCGTCGTTGACGAGCCTGGTCTCGTGCGCGAGGCAGAACTGGATGAGGGCCTGCCATTCGCTCGCCGAGGCCCCGACCGACGCCGGGTTGCCGGGCCGGATGACGAAGATGAGGTCGGGCCGCTTGACCTTGGCTCTGCGCAGCGCGGTCTCCAGATGCGCCATGCACAGGTGCATGTCCTCGGCCGAGTAGAGGGGCCAGACCACGCGCTTGGCCCCGAGGTATGAGCCGCACCAAGTGCCGGACACGTCGTAGGCCGGGAGGTTGGAGGCCATGGCGAAGCCGGCCCGGCGGCGCCGGTCGGGCAGGTGGAGGCCGCAGGCCAGGGGGATGAGCGCGGTCGCGGTCTTGATGCCGGCGATGGGCGTGGCTCTGAGATGGGCATGCTCCTTGAACCTGATGCGGCCATGGAGCTCGACCATACCGTCGCAGAAATCCAAGAGGTCTTTGTCCTCGGCGTAGGTGTGGAAATCGTAGCCGGGGTCCGTGCAGAACCGGGCTTGGAGGTCGCGGATCTCCTGGGGGGGGATCCCGTCGGGGTTCCCCAGGGACAGGTTGAGGGCCGGCAGGCCGGAGCGGCGCTCGTACTCGGCGAGGAGGACGTAGATGAACTGGAAGAGGTTGATTCCGGCCGATGGGATCGCTCTGGCCATGGGGGTATCGTAGCATGGTATGATAGCGCGTGGCCACGGCACGCCCCGGCGAGGATCGCATCTGGTGGGCGGTGGCGCTCGTCAGCGCCGCGCCCGCCTTCTTCTTCCCGCTCTTCAACCCCGACCTCTTCTGGCATCTCAGCGCCGGGCGCTGGATCCTGGAGCATCGCTCCCTGCCGCGCGCGGATTTCCTCTCCTTCACCAAGGCCGGCCAGCCCTGGGTGGATTTCGAATGGCTCGCGCAGCTCATCTATCAGGCCGTCTACGCCTGCGGCGGGATGCTGGGGCTCTGGTACCTCAAGCTCTCCTTGCTGGCGGTCTCCTGGCTGTCGCTGCTGCGCCTGCTCCGGGCCCGCGGGATCGCGGCAGGACTGCTGCCCGCGGCTCTGGCCTTGTGGGCCGCCAACCTGCTGGCCTATTCCGACATCAGGTCGGACCTTTTCTCTTTGGCCCTGTTCTCTTGGCTCGTGTTCAAGTTGGAGACCGAGGTCCTGAGGCCCCCGGCCCCGCTGCCCCGGCGCCTGCTGGGCAGCTTCGCCTTGTTCGCCCTGTGGGCCGACCTGCACGCGGGTTTCGCGCTGGGCCTGGCTCTGCTGCTGACCTATGCCGCCGGCGCGGCCTTGCGGGGGGCCTGGCCCGAAGCCCGCAGGCATGCCGCGGCGTCGGCGGCCGGAGCCCTGGGGAGCCTCTGCAACCCCTACGGCTGGGGACCGCACCGCGTGCTCTGGGAGCACTGGAGCATGATCGAGCATCTGGAACGCAGCATCGTCGAATGGCAGCCCATGAACGTGCTGCAGACGGCATACTGGCCCTTCTGGCCGACGGCCGCGGCCCTGGCCGTCGCGACCGCGGCCGCGCTGTGGCGCAAGCGCGGCGGGGGCCGCGGCTGGCCTTTGGCCTTGCCGGTCTTCGCGTGCCTCTTGGGCCTGGCCGCGCTGAGGCATCAGCGCTGCTCGCTGCTGTTCTGCCCGGCCGCCGTGGCCGCCATATTCCTGACCGCGCGCGAGGCGGGCTGGGACGGCAGCGTGTGGCTGCGCCGGGCCGCGGCCTGCGGCCTGGTCCTGGGAGCGGTCTTCGCGGTCTGGCTGCTGCCGAGGATATTCTGGGGACGCGGGGTCTTCAACTACCTCTACGTGCCGTATTCGGCGGCGGAGTTCATGGCGCCGCAGAGGCAGGTCTTCGAGGGACTGCGGCTCTACAATGTCTGGGCCTGGGGGGGCTACCTGGATTGGCGGCTGCGGCCCTGGTACCGCTGCTTCTGCGACGGCCGCTACATCTTCCACGACCAACTGCCTCGGGTCCAGGAGGCCTTCGCCAGCCCCGAGCTCTGGAGCGGGTTCTTGGACCGGGAGCGTTTCGACGGGGCCCTCATGCTCAACTACAACATGATGCTCGCGACGGGCCGACCCTGGTACGCCTCCTACATGCCGCGGGAGCGCTGGGCCGTGGTGTATTGGGACGACACGACGATCCTGTTCGTCGCCCGGCGGGCCGTGCCGGCAGCCTGGCTGGCGGCGCATGAGTATCGTTTCCTGCTGCCCTGGGACGACGCCCGTCTGGGAGAGGCGCTCCGCCGCAAGCGGGTCCCGGTCGCGGCCGCGGCCGAGGAGCTGCGGCGCCATCAGGCGGAGATGCGCTGACAGGCGGGGATGGGTTTCGGTGGGCGCGGCGCTTGATATACAATTTGGCATGCTGAGCTTAGGGTGATATGGACCTCTTCTTCCGCGACGAAGGCCCGCGCAGCGGCCTTTCCATCGTCCTCATCCACGGCTTCCCCTTCGACCACACCATGTGGCGGCCTCAAGTCCAAGCCCTGAAGAACCATTTCCGGGTCGTCACCTACGACGTCCGCGGCCTCGGCCGCAGCCCCCTCGCCGGCGCCTCCGCCACCATGGAGAGTTACGTAGACGACCTCTTCGGACTCCTCGACCTCCTGGGCCTGCCCGCCGTCGCCCTCTGCGGCCTCTCCATGGGCGGCTACATAGCCCTGCGCGCCGCAGAGCGCGCGCCCCAACGGCTCCAGGCCCTGATCCTCGCCGATACCCGCAGCGGAGCCGACACCGAACAAGCCAGGGATAACCGCATCGCCTCCATCCGAGGCATAGAGAAGGACGGCCTTAAGCCCTTCGCCGATGAATTCATAAAGAAAGCCTTCGCTCCCCGGACCCTTGCCGAGAACAGACCCTGCGTGACCTTCATCCGCGACACCATCCTGCGCAGCGACCCCCAAGGCGTCTGCGCCTCGGCCGCCGCCATCATGAGCCGCACCGACACCACCCCGGCCCTGGCCAGGATCAGGGTCCCGACCCTCGTCGTGGGCGGCGAAGATGACGCCCTCACTCCCCCGGCATCCTGCCAAGCCCTGGCCTCAGCCATCCCCGGAGCCAGGTTCGCCCGGATACCCGATGCCGGCCACTTGAGCAGCATCGAGAACCCCCGAGCCTTCAACCGGCAGATGCTGGAATTCCTGCGCAGCCTCCCGGACTGAATTGCACATCGTCCTCTACCAGCCCGAGATCCCCTGGAACACCGGCAACATCGGCCGCACCTGCGTGGCCGCGGGCGCGGCCCTGCATCTCATCAAGCCCCTGGGCTTCCGGATCAGCGGCCGCGAGATCAGGCGCGCCGGCCTCGACTACTGGCCCAAGCTCGAACTCACGGTCCACGAGGATCTCGCGGCGTTCTTGGCTTCCCTGCCGGCCCGGGCCTCGGTGCTGGTCTTCACCACCAAGGCTCGCGCCAGTTTCAGGGATGCCCCGTTCCGCAAGGACAGCTATCTCCTCTTCGGCCGGGAGTCGAGCGGCCTGCCCGAGGAGGTCATGAGGCGCTTCTCCGGCAGCCTCTACCGCATCCCGGTCAGCCGGGACGCGCGCTCGCTCAACCTCTCCACCGCGGCGGCCTTGGCCCTCTATGAAGGCCTGCGCGCGACCGGCCGGGACCCGTAATAAATCCGACCCAGCGACCTGTTACAGTCCAAGCAGGATGAAGAGGCTTCTTCTGGCGGCGATGCTGATGCTCCCCGGCTTGGCGCGGGCGCATGAGTACAGTGTGCGCGACGCCGGTGAGTTCCAGCCCTTGGGCCAGCTCGTGGAGTTCTACGACCGCTTCGGCTGGAGGGCGTACGAGGTTGATTTCGAGTTCGACCTGGAAGGCGGCGGTCTCGGCAAGAGTTCCCGCCTATCCGTTAAGATCGTGAAGAAGGACGGCAGCAGATGGGACTACTCCTGCAAGGCGTCCCGCACCCTCTCAGCCAACGTCAACACGCTTTTTGACGGCCGCGTCTCCGTCGTGGCCGAATGCCGCATCGACGCCAAGAGCTTCGCCGAGGCCGTGGACCTCCACCCGGACGACGTGGGCGCTCCAAACCTGGTCTTCCAGGCCATCGTCCAGGGCGGCCAGGCCGCCCCAGGGGCCCAATGCGGCATCGTCCTGCCTCGGGCCCAGCAAAGCGCCGGCACGGAGCTGAGCCCCTATCTCGCCGCGGGCGACGATCCCGGCGGGCTGGCCGTGGTGTTCCAACGCGGCTCCTCCCTCCAGTAGGACCAACCTTCCCAGCCTCCTTAGGTCCATCGTTCTAGGCCTCCGTGGGCCATTTAACATCCCGCAAAAGCCCAATCGGCCCATCAAAACCTGGGAGCATTCCCCTATAATTATCAGAGCATGGGATTCCAACCGAGCCGTGCCATGACCAAGGAGCCTATTATGAAATCCTCGACCACCGTCGCCACCCGAGCCCTCGCGGTCGTCCTCGCCCTGGCCCTCTGGCTGCCCGGTACCGCCTCCGCGGCCGGCACAGTGGTGCGTGCTCAGACCGGCGGCTCGGCCATCACCGGCAACCTCGCCGGAGCCGCAGGCGTGGTCTCCGTCCCTCTCAACATGAACCTCGGCTCCATGAGCCTGACTCCCCAGCTCGGCTCGGCCGTCCTCAAGGACATGTCCGCCCCGTCCGTGACGGTCGCGCCGGCCGCCTCCATCGGCGGCTCGCCCATGGTCATGCCCCAGGCCGTGGCCGCGCACCCCGTGGTGGACCTCATCAACAAGATCCAGGCCGCGGGCGTCGCCCTCCCCGAGACCGCCAACACCCCGGCTGACGCGGCCAAGATCATGGCCGCGGCCCAGGCCATGCCCGCCGGCGCGGTGCGCGACAACCTCACCGCCCTGGCCGCCGCCATCACCGCCCCCAAGGGAGCCTCGACTGAAGGCATCGCCAAGGTCTACGAGAACGGCGCCAAGGCGACGGACGGCGCTGACGCGGTCGAGGCCAAGGCCACCATCTGGCAGAAGCTCGCCGGCATGCCGGTGCTGCGCAAGTCCAAGTACATCCAGGCCCGCGCCGAGGCGGACCGGCCCAAGGCCCAGGCCGCGGACCCCAAGGGCTATGAGGTCGCCATACAGAACCTGCGCTGGGTGCCCGCCCCTGAGCAGCTGCCGGCCAGCACCAAGGAAGTGGCCCTGGGCGAGCAGAAGATCGTGGGCCAGGACGCCGCGGTCAAGGCCATCCGCTTCGGCCTCAAGATGCCCGGCGCCAACTACAACCTTTACGTCTCCGGCCCCACAGGCGTCGGCCGCGAGACCGCGCTCAAGTCCGTGCTCGCCGAGGTCGCCCCGGCCATGCCCACCCCCGGCGACATGGTCGCGGTGACGAATTTCGCCAACCCCGAGCTGCCCATCATCATGCAGCTGCCCGCGGGCAAGGGCCGCGCCTTCACCGGCGCCGTCTCCGAGTTCGTGGCCGGCCTCTCCGAGAACCTGCCCAAGGTCCTCCAAGGCGCCGAGGTCTCCAAGGCCAAGAACCAGATGCTCGGCGAGTTCAAGAAAGGCATGGCCGAGCGGCAGAAGGAGTTCGACGCCGAGATTGCCAAGATCAAGGTCGGCAAGTTCGGCGTGGCCGTCCAGGTCGAGGAGACCGAGGGCGGCGTGCGCATCCTGGTCGCCCCCACCTTCGACGGCCAGCCCCTCACCGAGGAGACCGTCGCCGCCGCTATCAAGGACGGCAAGTTCACGGCCGAGGAGTTCGCGGCCGCCAAGGCCGGCATCTCCGAGAACACCGGGCAGATCATGGAGATGTTCAAGGCCATGTTGGAGAAGAACCAGGAGGAGATGGCCGCCGTCCAGGAGGCCGTGGGCTCCTTGGCCCAGCAGGCCGTGGTCTCCGTCATCAACCAGCTCGGCCAAGGCCTCGTGGCCGCGGTCAAGGGCGACTCCGAGGATTCCGCCGCCGTCCAGGCCGTGATGGCCAAGGTCCAGGCGCGCCAGGCCGCGTTCCAAGAGGAAGTGGCCAAGGTCTCCATCGCCAAGTTCGGCGTGTTCTTCAAGCCCGTGCAGCAGGGCAACGGCATCCAGCTCATGGTGGCCCTGACCTTCGAAGGCCAGCCCTTGTCCGCCGAGGCCGTCGAGACGCTGGTCAAGGCCGGCGCCTTCACCCAGGCCGAGTTCGACGAGGCCCAGGGCAAGCTCGAGTCGGCCGTGGCGCCTCTGGCCGAGAAGTTCAAGGCCATGATGAAGGCCAACCAGGCCGACATCGCCATCCTGAAGAAGGCCGAGGCGGCCAAGCCCGTCTCCCCGGAGCAGAAGAGGCTCCTGGCCTACGTCAAGATGCTCATGACCAACGCGGCCAAGAACTTCCAGGTCTTCATGCCGCACGAGTACGACGCCAACTCCCCGCACCCCCTCAACGGCATCGACCCGGCCAAGCTCTACCAGGCCAACCTGCTGGTGGACAACTCCGAGACCCAGGGCGCGCCCGTCATCTGGGAGTCCCACCCCAGCTACGAGCGGCTCTTCGGAGAGGCCGACGACAACGCCCAGCCGATCATCGTCCCCGGCGCCGGCATGATGAAGTCCAAGAACCCCGGCGGCCCGACGCTGAAGTCCGGCTCCTTCCTGCGCGCCAACGGCGGCTTCCTGGTGCTCGACGCCATGTCGGTCCTGCGCGAGCCCGGAGCCTGGCAGGCGCTCATGGCCGCGGTGCGCTCCGGCAAGGCCGAGATCACCACGGACGGGCTCAAGGGCCTGGCCACGCTGGAGGGCAACAAGTACTACGCCCCGGCCAAGGTCAAGGTCGTGCTGCTGGGCTCGCCCATGATCAAGATGATGCTGCGCGAGCATGACGACTCCTTCGCATCCGCCTTCAACGCCTCCTCCGAGTTCGAGTCCCGGCTGCCTATCAACGCCGAGACCGTGGCCGGCTTCGTCGAGGTCCTCAAGGTCATGGTGGCCAAGAGCGCGGGCGCGGTCATGGACCTGACCCGCGAAGCCATCTCCGGCGTGCTGGAGTACAGCGCCCGGCTGGTGGACAGCAACCAGAGGGTCACGGCCCAGTTCGGGGCCCTCAACGGCCTGCTGCGCGAGGCCACCTTCTGGGCCAAGGAATCGGGCCGCAAAGAGGTCACCGGGGCCGACATCGCCCAGGCGCTGGCCGCCCGCAAGGACCGGGATGAGGGCTACGTCAAGCGCGTGATGGAGACCTACCTCAACGACATCTTCCACGTGGCCACCTCCGGAGCCGAGGTCGGGCAGATCAACGGCCTGGCGGTCATGGGGACCTTCGGGGTCCCGGCCCGCATCACGGTCACGGCCAGCGCCGGCGCCCCCGGCGTGGTCTCCATAGACCGGGAAGCGGGGACCACGGGCTCGAGCTTCAACAAGGCCCTGGGCGTGGTGGAAGGCTTCCTGCGCAACACCTTCGCGCAGAAGAAGGCCATCTCCGCGCAGATCCGCATCTCCTTCGAGCAGAACTACGGCGGCATCGACGGCGACTCCGCCACCTCGACCGAGATCTACGCCACGCTCTCGCGCCTCTCGGGAGTGCCCATCAAGCAGAACTTCGCGGTGACGGGCTCGGCCGACCAGTTCGGAAACGTGCAGGCCATCGGCGGCGTCAACGAGAAGATCGAGGGCTACTTCGCCCTGGCCAAGGCCCGGGGCCTCACCGGCGAGCACGGCATCATCATCCCGGCCACGAACGTGGCCGACCTGCAGATCTCGCCCGAGGTGGTGCAGGCGGTCAAGGACGGGAAGTTCCATATCTACGCGGTCAGCCAAGTCAGCCAGGGCATCGAGATCCTGACCGGCACGGCCTATTCGGAGATCCTCCAGAAGGCCGCGTTGCGGCTCGACCAGCTGCGCGGCGCGGCGAAATAGCCGGCCTGGTGGGGACAGCCCCCGCGCCGAGACATCGGCGCGGGGGCTTTTTTTTAGTAGACTTAGCGCGCTGGAGGAACGCCGAGTTTGCTCGATTTCCCAGACCTCGATCGCCTAGCCGGGACCCTATGGGATGGCCTGCGCGATCCTTTAGGGCGCGTCGTGCTGGTCGCCACGGCGACCGGCGCTTCCCTCATCATATGCTGCGTCGGCTGGGTGGCCCAGCCTGATCGCTTCGCACGGGGCTTCGCCCCGGCTCAACCCATCCCTTTTTCGCACCGGCTGCATGCCGGCTCCTTGGCCATACCCTGCCTGCATTGCCACCCGGGCGCGGAGAAATCCCGGGCCGCGGGCATACCGTCGGTCGAAGCCTGCATGGGCTGCCATAAGGTGACCAAGACCGACAGCCCGGCGATCAGGCGGCTGGCCGCGGCCTTCGCTTCGGGTCAGCTCCTGGCCTGGAAGCGCGTCTACTCTTTGCCCAGCCACGTCTTCTTCGACCATCGTCCGCATGTCCTGGCGGGCGTGGCCTGCCAGACCTGCCACGGCCCGGTGCAGGAGATGGCGGTGATGACCCAGCACATGTCCATGCGCATGGCCAACTGCCTGGCCTGCCACCGCGACCCCCGACCGGCCCTGCCGGCGGGCTCGACCATCACGCGCGCCCCGGAGAACTGCAATGCCTGCCATCGTTGACCGCAAGGATTTCTTGAAGGGCTGTCTGTGGGCTCTGGGCGGCCTGCTGGCGGGGCTAGGGCGTCTGGCCGGCAGCGCGCCGGTGAGCGCGAAGACGCCATTGCAGCCGGAGCCGCCGAAGCATTCGGTGAAAAGGCATGGCTGAACCGAAAATATCTCGTCGGGAGTTCCTGGGCCTCATCGGCGCTTCTGCGGCGCTGGCCACCGGCTGTTCGGATCCGGACCGGGGCGAGATAGTGCCTTTCACCAGACGCCCCTCTGGCGCACGGCCGGGGGTGGCGGACCTCTACGCCAGCACTTTCCAGGAAGGGCTCCGTGCCTACGCCGTCCTGGTCAAGACCCGCGAGGGCCGACCTATCCATGTCGAGGGCAATGACCGGCATCCCGGTTCCAACGCCAAGACCTCGCTGCGCGCCATCGCGGACCTCATGGGCCTCTACGATTCGGACCGGCTCCAGCGGCCGCTCATCAGCGGCCGGCCCGTGGCTTGGTCCGAGGCCGAGGGCAAGCTGCGGTCCGTCCTGCACGACGCCCGGTCCGGCCGCAAGCCGGTCCTGCTCATGACCGGCGCTCTCCTGTCGCCGACGCGCAAAGCCCTCATCAAGGGCTTGCAGCGGGTCCTGCCCGGGCTCAGGCATGTCGCTTGGGAGCCGGGGCTGGGAGGAGGGTCCGAGGCCGCGGCGCTCAAGGACTGCTACGGCGATGCCCGGCGGCCCAGGCTCCGTCTAGACCGCGCCCAGGTCATCCTGACGCTGGAGGCGGACATCCTTTCGGGAGGATGCCCGGAGGAGATCGCGGGCTTCGCCGCTAACCGCACTGAGCGTTCCATGAACCGGCTCTACGCCTGCGAGGCGGGCATGAGCCTCACGGGAGCCAACGCGGACCAGCGCATCCCCTGGCAGCCATCCCGCGCCGCGGCCTTGGGCTTCGCCTTGGCGCGCTCCCTGCATGAGAAGGGGCGTCCCCTGCCGTCGGGTGTGGAAGCCGCGGCCCTCTCAGGCTTCGACCTTGCCGCCCTGGCGCGCGAGCAGGGCATCGACCCCGCGCTCTTTCTGGCGTTGGCGCAGGACCTCAAGAGGGCCGGAAGCTCTGGTTTGGTCGTGGCCGGCCCGGCCTTGCCGCCGCAGGCGCACGCCGCGGCCTTCCTGCTCAACACCATGCTCGGGGCCGAGGGCCAGACCGTGGACGCCTCCGTGGCCGCGGCCCCGGAGGCCCTGGCCAGGCCCGACGAAGTCTCGGCTGCGCTCCGCGAGGCCGGCGAGGGGAAGCTCGCCGCGGCCTTGTTCTGGGGAGTGAATCCCGCCTACGCTTTCCCGGAGGCGGTCTTGTGGAAGGCCGCGCTCGCGGGGATCCCCTTCAAGGTGCGCATCGGTCTGCACGAAGATGAGACCGCCCAGGCCTGCGACATGGTCCTGCCCGAGCATCATTGGCTCGAGTCCTGGAACGACTTCGAGCCGGCCTGGGACCTGCTGTGCCTGCAGCAGCCCGCGGTCGGGCCCTTGTACGACACCAGGCAGGGCGAGGACGTCCTGCTGGGCCTGGTGCGCGGGCTGGGCGGGGCCGCCGCCGCGGACTATCGCCGGTACCTCATGGCGCGCTGGGGCAAGGAAGTCCAGCCGCAGGGGTCCTTGGTCGCGTTCGACAGGTTCTGGGACGCGGCGCTCCATGAGGGCGTCCTCCGGCGGGACGCCAAGCCGCGTCCGCCGCGCCGCCTCGACGGCGCGGTGGTGACCCGGCTCGCCCGCTTGGCCGCGGACCGCGGGCCCTCAGATTTTGAGCTCATCCTGGCTCCGGGCGCCAACGTGTTCGACGGCCGCTATGCCAACAACGGCTGGCTCCAGGAGCTGCCGGACCCCATGACCAAGCTCTCCTGGGGCAACGCGGTCTGCGTGAGCCCGGCGGACGCGGGACGCCTGGGCCTCCAGGACGGGGACTCGGTCAGCCTGTCCGCCGGCGGCCGGTCGGCCGAGCTGCCGGCCGTCATCCAGCCGGGCCAGGCGCCGGGTGTGCTCAGCGCCGCTTTGGGCTACGGCCGCAGGACCGGGTCCATCGCCAAGGGGGTCGGCACGGATCTTTACCCGCTTCTGGGCGCCGGCGCGGACGCCGCGGTGACTCTGCGCAAGACCGGCCGGCGCGAGGCCTTGGCCTTCATGCAGAGGCACCACAGGATGGAAGGCCGTGACGTGGTCCGCAGTATGACCCTGGCCGAGTCCCGCAAGGGCCGCCTGACGCACCGAAAAGACCTCGCCACGCTCTATCCGCCGCGCAAGTTCCCGAAGCATAAGTGGGCCATGGCCGTGGACCTGAGCCTCTGCGTGGGCTGCCAGTCCTGCGTCATCGCCTGCCAGTCCGAGAACAACATCCCGACCGTGGGCGCCGAGCGCGTTCTGCGCGGCCGCGAGATGCATTGGATGAGGATCGACCGCTACTACGAGGGCCCGGAGGAGAACCTCAAGGTCCTCCTGCAGCCCATGCTGTGCCAGCAGTGCGACGACGCGCCCTGCGAGACCGTCTGCCCGGTGGCCGCGACCAACCACAGCGACGAGGGCCTCAACCAGATGGCCTACAACCGCTGCGTGGGCACGCGCTACTGCATGAACAACTGCCCCTACAAGGTGCGGCGCTTCAATTTCTTCGAGTTCAACGCCCAGACGCCGGAGTCCATGCGCCTGGCCTTCAATCCCGAGGTCACGGTGCGGCCGCGCGGGGTCATGGAGAAGTGCACCTTCTGCGTCCAGCGCATCCAGGAGGCCAAGCAGGCCGCCAAGCTGGCGGGCCGGACTTTGCGCGACGGGGACATCGAGCCGGCCTGCGCCGCGGCCTGCCCGGCGCGCGCGATCGTGTTCGGCGATCTGAAGGACCCGGACAGCCGCGTCTCCAAGCTCGCGGTCAGCGATCGGGCCTACCGGGTGCTCGAAGAGCTGGGGGTCAAGCCCGCGGTGACTTATCTCGCGGACCTGACCAACCCGAACGGAGGCTTCGGTGGTTCCTGAAGCCTTCAGGACGGAGCCCTTGGTCGCGGGTCCGCTGACCGCGGCCGCCCTGGACGAGCAGGTGCTTCAGTACCCGGAGCGCAAGCCGCCCAGAGCCTGGTTCATCGCTTTCGCGCTCGCGGCCTCGGTGATGTCTTTGGGTTTCGCCCTGATCGGCTACACGGTCTACATGGGCATCGGCGTGTGGGGCAACAACCGGCCCGTGGGCTGGGCCTTCGACATCATCAATTTCGTGTTCTGGATCGGCATCGGGCATGCGGGCACGCTGATCTCCGCCATCCTGCTCATGTTCCGCGCGCGCTGGCGCAACGCCATCGCGCGCTTCGCCGAGGCCATGACCATCTTCGCGGTCATGACCGCGGGCATCTTCCCGGCCATCCACGTGGGCCGGCCCTGGCTGGCGTTCTGGCTCTTCCCGTACCCCAACCAGCGCGGCATCTGGCCCAATTTCCGCTCGCCGCTGATGTGGGACGTGTTCGCGGTCTCGACTTACTTCTCCGTCTCCTTGCTGTTCTGGTACATCGGCTTGCTTCCGGACCTGGCCTCTCTGCGCGGCCGCGCCACGGGCAAGGTGCGCAAGATCGCCTACACTGTGCTGAGCCTGGGCTGGCGCGGGACTCCCCAGCAGTGGCGCCATTACGAGAAGGCTTATATCATCCTCGCCGGTCTGGCCACGGGACTGGTGCTCTCCGTGCACAGCGTGGTGTCGTTCGATTTCGCCACTTCGGTGGTCCCGGGCTGGCACATGACCATATTCCCGCCCTACTTCGTGGTGGGCGCGATCTTCGCGGGCTTTGCCATGGTGGTGCTGGTGCTCTCAGTGGTGCGCCGGCTCATGGCCATCGAGAACCTCATCACGATGCGCCACCTGGAGCTGTGCAACAAGGTCATCCTTGGCTGCTCGTGCCTGATGGGCTACTCCTACATCTGCGAGGCTTTCACGGCCTGGTACAGCATGAACCCTTACATCCACCATACCTTCATGCAGTACATCTCCGGGACCTATGGCTGGGCCGGCTGGCTGGCCATCGCCTGCAACACCGTAATCCCTCAGATATTCTGGTGGCCGCGCATGCGGCGCAGCGGCCTAGCCATGACGATCGTGGCTCTGGCCGTGACCGCGGGCATGTGGTTCGAGCGCTTCGTCATCATCGTGATCTCGCTCTACAACGATTTCCTGCCGTCGGCCTGGCATATCTACAAACCCACGCTCGTGGACTACGGCATACTGCTGGGCTCCTTCGGCTTCTTCTTCACCATGGTCCTGCTCTTCGCGCGCGTCCTTCCCGTGGTGGCCACCACCGAGGTGAAGGCGACCTTGCCCGGCGGCCAGCCCGAGGAGGCCTCCCATGCTTGAGCGGGCCTTCGGCGTGCTGGGAATATTCGAGAGCCCGACGGTCCTGCTTGCGGCGGTGCCCAAGCTCAAGGCCAAAGCCTTGGGCCGGCTGGAAGCTTACACCCCTTATCCTGTCCACGGGCTGGAAGAAGCGCTGGGCTTGCGGCGCTCGCCTTTGGGCGGCATGGTGCTGGTCATGGGAGTTTTGGGGACCATCACCGCCTTCCTGTTCCAGTGGTGGATGAGCTCCGTGGATTATCCCTTGGTCACGGGCGGCAAGGACCCGTCTTCCTGGCAGGCTTTCATCCCCATCATGTTCGAGGTTACGGTGCTCTTCGCGACCTTCACGGCCGGGCTGGGCATGCTGCTCTTGCTCAACAAGCTTCCCAAGTTCTGGCACCCCTTCCTGAGCTCGGAGGCGTCCGGGGCCGTGACCCGCGACCGCTTCGCTTTGTCCATCGAGGCTGAGGCTGGAATGCTGGATGTCGCCGCGGCACAGGCCGCGCTCAAGGAAGCGGGCGCGGTCTCTGTCGAGGTCCTCGCCGAGCTTGCGCCGCCCAAGAGGATCTCGATCAACGCTTTGCTGGGCCTGGCCGGAGGCGGGGCATTGGTCTGCGTCATCGCGGGTGCGGCCATGTATTGGGGCATCAAGCTCTTCCCGGTCCTGCCGCCCATGTCGCATATGCTCGTACAGCCTCGGCTCGACGCGCAGCTGCCGAGCCGGTTCTTCAAGGACGGCCGCGGCATGCAGGCGCCGCCCGCGGGCACGGTGGCGCGGGGCGGGCTGCCTTATCCTTTCGAGAAGCTGGAGCAGGCCAAGGGCCTGGCTGATCCGCTGCCGCGGACAGCCGAGGTGCTGCAGCTGGGCAGGAAGGTGTTCTCCAATAACTGCCTCATCTGCCACGGTCCCTTGGCTGACGGTAACCCGATCTTGACCGCGGCTTACGGGGGCAAGCCCGCGAACCTGCAAGCCAAGAAGTTCCTGGCGTACACGGACGGCGAGATCTACCACACCATCATGAAGGGCAAGGACGCGATGCCGTCGTTGGGCAACGGCTTCACCGAGGATGAGCGCTGGGCCGTGGTTCATTATGTCCGGGCTTTGCAGAGGGCTCAGCACGCCAAGGACACCGACCTATGATAGGCATGATGACGGTCCTGGGAGCCTTGGCCGCTTTGGGCACTTTCTTCGGCATCGGGCCGGAGCGTTTCTGGGCGAACTGGCTGGTGTGGATGCTGATGCTCTTGAGCGCGGGCTTGGGCGCGCTCTTCCTGGTCGCTCTGGAGCATCTGACGGACGCGCGCTGGAGCGTGCCTCTGCGGCGGACGGCCGAGCGGGTCGCGGGCCTGGTCGTGCCGGCTTCCGCCGCGGCGGTGCTGGCGCTGTTCTCTCTGCGAGTCCTCTACCCTTGGGCTCAGCCTGAGGCGGCTCACATCCCGGCCGTGGCCGCCAAGGCGGTCTGGCTCAATATCCCGTTCTTCGGATTGCGGGTCATGGGCTGCGCGGTCCTATGGCTGCTGTCTTGGAGGGTTCTGGCCGGGGGGTCTTTGGCGCAGGACCTGACCAAGGATGCGTCTCTGAGCGTCCGGGCGCGGCGCTTCGCTCCGTTCTTCATGGTGGTGATGGGGTTGACCACGCTGTTGGTGGCCTTCGATTGGATCTCCAGCCTGTCGCCGGAGTGGTACAGCGATGTGCTCGGGGTCTATCTCTTCGCCGGGATGTTCTTGGCGGGCTTGGCCGCGGTGACCGTGGCGGTCTGCTATCTAAAGGAACGGGGACGGTTGGCCGAGGTCCGCTTCGACCATGTCTACAATCTCGGCGGCTGGCTCTTCGCCTTCACGGTGTTCTGGTCCTACATCGCTTTCGCGCAGTACCTTCTGATGTGGTACGCGGACCTGCCTGAGGAGGTGTTCTGGTACGCTCAGCGCGGGCACGGGCCCTGGAAAGGGGTGACTTTGGCTCTGGCTGTGCTGCATTTCGTGATCCCGTTCTTCGCCTTGATCCCCCGGGATGCGAAGGGGGACCTGAAGCGTCTGCGCTGGGTGGCGGTGCTGGTGCTGGGAGCTCACTACCTCGACCTTTACTGGCTGATCTTCCCAGTGCTGGGAGAGCGGCCCTTGTTCTCCTGGCCTGAGCTGGGGTTCGTGTTCCTTTTTGTGGGCGTGGCCTTGCTTTGGATCAGGCGGGCGATGAAGCAGGGCGCTGACATGCCGGTGGGTGATCCGTTCCTGGCGGAGGGGTTGGCATTCAAATTGTGATGGTGTCAGGCTTTCACGAAGTTCACGGAGTTATCCACCGACTTGCCCCGGGGCAAGTTGGAGCCGCACGGAGTTGTCCACAGACTCGGTGCGCACCGAGTTCCGAATCATGAAGATCGAAGACTACGCGAGCCCTGAAGAGCTCAAGCGCCTGGGCACGGTTTTTTTGACCGTGCTGTTGGGGCTTGCGGTCGTGGCTCTCTTCGAGTTCATCGTGGTGCCGAGCCTGCGCATCGCGAACCGTCCGCCGATGGGCGCTGATATCCCTCCTCAGGGGGCGACGGGTTGGCTGGACCCGACGGAGTATCCGGCGACGAAGAGCTACGTGATTCCGCCGGTGGACCCGAAGACGGTGATGAGTCCGACGCCCGAGCTGCTGGCGAGGGGCCAGTCGCTTTTCACGAAGAACTGCGTGCAGTGCCATGGGGAAGCGGGACGGGGGGACGGGCCAGCGGCCAAGACCACGATACCGGCGCCGCGGGATTTCGCGCAGGCTAAGGGCTGGAAGAACGGCTATGGGCTGGCCGGGATATTCAAGACGGTCTCGAACGGGGTGGCGGGCAGCGCCATGGCGGCGTTCGATTACGTGCAGGCGAAGGACCGGATGGCTTTGGCGCACTATGTGCAGTCGCTGGGGGCTTTCCCGCATGCTGAGGCGCCGGCGGCGCTGGCGGCTTTGGCGAAGTCGTTCGCGACGGCGGGCGAGGTCGTGCCGAACAGAATCCCGGTGAGCTTGGCCATGAAGAAGCTGGTGGATGAATACTCGGAGCCGAGAGCTCTGGTCTTGTCGGGCCTGGCGGCGAAGGTCGTGAGCGACCCGCAGCGCGCGGCTGTGTGGCTCAAGAACTCGACCGCGTGGCGGGGGGGACCTAAGGCTTTGGCTGAGGCGGTCGCGGCGCAGGCGCCGGGCAACGGCTTCGCGGTGGGGGCGGCGGGATTGAGCGCCGCCGAGTGGGGCTCACTCAATAGGGATCTCCAGAGGGCGCGATGACGCGCAGAGCGATCGTCTGCGGGATTATGGCTGTGTCTGCCTGTGCCGCCGCGGCGCCGGCCGGGAAGCCGGTTCCTTGTCCCGCGCTCACGCTGCGCTTCATCATCGACAAGGATTACGACACGAAGACATTGTTCAGCATGCTCCATCATGATGATCCTGCGGGGTTGGCCTCGCGATCGGCGGCGATGGGGTTGGACAAGGACTTCGCTCGGCGGATCCACGATGCCCCCGACCATGCCAGCGTGTCGGCAGAGCTGACCCGGACCGTGGACGCGCGCTACGCGCAGGTCGGTGAGGCGCTGGAGACAGCCCGGGAGGAGTACGAGAAACTGTGGGGTCCGCTCGTGGGCCTATTCTCCAACGTCATCACGTCCACGACCCAGCATTGCTGGTTCCACTCCGCTCCCGCCACGCTGTATACCGACGTGGTCTCGGCCTTCCATCCCGGTCTGAGCGACTGGTACGGCAACACCGTCGCCACCAAATACGACCTCCCGGAGGCATCGAAGCGGCGGATCCTGGCGCACGAGATCGTGCTGTCGCAAGTGTTCCATATCGTGCGCAAGTATCATCCCAGGAGCGAGATATCCGACTGGAAGGTCTGGGTGCTCTCAGAACTCACGGCCGTGTGGATCTTGAGCGATCCTCGCCTGATGACCTATTGGCCCGGCTTCCCCACGCGGGATTATTTCGCCCGCTCCAATTATCCGCAGTTGGCCGGAGTGGAGGAAGAACTGCGGCCGGTCTTCGAACGCAGGGCCGGCTTCCGGGCCTATGTGGACGAGGCGGTCGCCAGGCTCCAAAAGATCGACGAGGGCAAGCTCACCAAGAGGCCATCTTGAGGCATACCATGACACCGACAGTCCTTTTTCTGGCCATGGCCCTTCTGCCCGCGGCGCACGCGCAGCAGTCGGCCGCGCCCCAGCCCGAAGTCGGCGTGGAGGAGCATCTCGGCGCCACGCTCCCTTTGGACGCCCGCTTCTCCGACGAGGACGGCAAGCCCATCACCTTGGGCAAGCTCATCGACAAGCCCACCATCCTCACCCTCAACTACTTCCGCTGCGCCGGCATCTGCACGCCCCTGCTCAACGGCCTGCTCGACAGCCTCAACGAACTCAAGCTGGAGCCGGCCAAGGACTTCCAGGTCGTCACGGTCAGTTTCGACGAACGCGACCTCCCCGAGATGGCCAAGATGAAGCGCGCCAACTACCTCAAACAGTTCCGCCGCCCCTTCCCGCCCGCGGCCTGGCGCTTCCTGACCGGCAAAAGCCCTTCCATACACCTCCTCACCGACGCCGTCGGCTTCAAGTTCAAAGCCTACGGCAGCGAATTCATCCATGCCGGCGTCATCTTTATCCTCTCGCCCCAAGGCCAGGTCACCCGCTACATGTACGGCACGGATTTCCCGCCTATCGACCTCCAGACCGCCTTGGGCGAGGCCCTGCGCGGCCAGACCCGCCCATCCGTCATCAAGTCCCTCGCGTTCTGCTACACTTATGACCCGGCCGGCCGCCGCTACATCGTCAGCGTCACGAGGCTGGTCGGCGCGTTCAGCGTGCTGATGGTCCTGCTCACGGTCTTCTTGGCCGTGTTCTGGGAACGCAAGAAATCATGAGCTATCTCGATCCCCAAGGCGGCGGCCTAGGCTCCTGGCTCACCGCCACCGACCACAAGCGCATCGGCCTGCTCTACCTGACCTTGATGACCGTCTTCTTCTTCGTGGCGGTCGGCATCGGCGTGACCATGCGCCTCAAGCACTTGAGCGGCGGCGACTACCTCATCTCCGCCCAGACCTACAACGCCCTCTTCACCGTGCACGGCGTCATCATGATCTTCTTGTTCGTCATCCCCGGCCTGCCCGCCGTGTTCGGCAACTTCTTCATGCCCATCCTCATCGGCGCGCGCGACGTCGCCTTCCCCAGGCTCAACCTCCTCTCCTGGTACTTCTTCGCCACCGGCGCCACCCTCGCTGTCCTCTCTTTGTTCACCGGCAACGGACCGCCGGACACAGGCTGGACCTTCTACGTCCCCTTCAGCATAAAGACCGGGACCAATGTCTCCCTGGCCGTGTTCGCCGCCTTCGTTCTGGGGCTCTCCTCCATCCTGACCGGCCTCAACTTCATCACCACCATCCACCGCATGCGCGCACCCGGCATGACCTGGCACCGCATGCCGCTCTTCGTCTGGTCCCTCTACGCCACCGGCTGGATCCAGGTCTTGGTCACGCCCATCATCGGCATCACCTTGGTCTTGGTCATCCTGGAGCGCTTCTTCAACATCGGAGTCTTCGACCCGGCCAAGGGCGGAGACCCGGTGCTCTACCAGCACATGTTTTGGACCTACTCGCACCCCGCGGTCTACATCATGATCGTCCCGGCCATGGGCGTCATCACCGAGATCATCCCCACCTTCTCGCGCAAGAGCATCTTCGGCTACAAGGCCATCGCCTACTCATCCATAGCCATCGCGGGCTTCGGTTCCATGGTCTGGGCGCACCACATGTTCACCAGCGGCATGGCCGACACCGCGGACTTCGTCTTCTCTTTGCTGACCTTCATCGTGGCCGTGCCCAGCGCCATCAAGGTTTTCAACTGGACCGCCACCCTCTACAAAGGCTCCATCGAGATGGCTCCGGCCATGCTCTACGCTTTGAGCTTCGTCTTCCTCTTCGCCATCGGCGGCCTGACCGGCGTGATGCAGGGCGCCTTGGGCGTCAACGTGCATTTGCACGACACCTACTTCATCGTGGGACACTTTCACTACGTGATGTTCGGCGGCACGGGCTTCGCCTTCTTCGCGGCTTTGCTCTATTGGTTCCCAAAGATGTTCGGCAAAATGTACGACACCAAGCCCGCCTACGCCGCCTGGGGCCTGATGTTCGTCGGCTTCAACATGCTCTACTTCACCATGCTGGTCCTGGGGACCATGGGCATGCCGCGGCGCTACTACGCGCATTTGCCCCAGTTCCACAACGCGCATCTGGTGGCCACGGCCGGCTCCTGGCTCTTGGCCGCGGGTCTGCTGGTCCTTTTCGGCAACTTCTTGTACGCGCTCTTCAGGGGCCGCAAGGCCGAGGCCAACCCCTGGGGCGGCATCACCTTGGAGTGGACCATCCCCTCGCCGCCGCCGCAGGAGAATTTCGCCGAGATCCCGACCATCACCGCCGGTCCCTACGCCTACAATCCCGGGAGGCCTGGATGAGTGAAGCCGCCCACCAGGATTACCAGGGCTCCAAGATCGGCATGTGGCTCTTCCTCTTCACCGAGTTCATGCTCTTCGGCGGACTCTTCATCCTCTACGCAGGCTCCCGGGCTTTGAACCCAGAGGCCTTCCATGAAGCGAGCCGCGAACTGAGCGTCCCCTTGGGCGTGGCCAACACCGTCATCCTGCTGACCAGCAGCCTCTTCGTGGCCGCCGCCATCACCGCGATACAGAAGGGGAACAAGAAGCTCTCCGTACTGTTGACCGGCCTGACCGCCTCCTGCGGCGCGCTCTTCCTGGTCAACAAGGGTGTGGAATGGGGTCTTAAGTTCCACCACGGCATCTATCCCAACGGCCCGGCCTTGGCGGCGCGGCCGCAGGGAGAGGCGCTCTTCTTCGGGCTCTACTTCATCATGACCGGCCTGCACGGCCTGCACGTCCTGGCCGGCACCGTGCTCCTGACCATCATGGCGGTGCTGCTCGCGCGCGAGCGCGTGCGCCAGGATGACTATGTGCTTCTGGAGAACTCCGGGCTGTATTGGCATCTGGTCGACGTGATCTGGATATTCCTGCTGCCTCTCTTCTATCTCGCGGCATGAGCGAACAAGAACAGGGCCACACCATCGAGTACCCGACCTTGCTCAAGGTCTGGGCGGCTTTGGTGGTCTTGACCGCGGCCTTGGTCGCGGCCAGCCGCGTGTCCTCGACCGCGGCGGTCTGGGCCATGCTCGTCATCACCCCGCTCAAGGCCGCCTTGGTCCTCTACTTCTTCATGCATCTCAAGTACGAGAAGGTCCTGCTCAAGGGCATGGTCTTCACGGCCTTGGCCACACTCATCACCTTTATAGGGCTGCTCTTCTTGGACATCTCCTTCCGCTAGAGACACCATGCCATTCCTAGCCCAAGCCTCCAGCTTCAGCGGTTCGGTGGACCGGGTGTTCCTGGGCTCCATGGCCGTCTGCGCGGCCTTCCTCCTGCTGGTGACCTTCTTCATCGTCTACTTCTCCATCCGCTACAGCCGCATGCGCAATCCGGAGCCGGTGGACATCCACGAGAACACGCCCCTGGAGATCGTATGGACCGTCGTGCCCTTGGTCCTCTTCCTCGTGATGTTCTACTACGGCTGGACGGATTTCCGCACCATGCGCCACCCGCCGCCGGACGCCATGGTCGTCGAGGTCACGGCGCGGCAATGGGCCTGGAGTTTCAAGTACCCCAACGGCAAGCAGACCGACCAGCTCTACATCCCTTTGGCCAGGCCCGTGAAGCTCATCACCCATACCTTGGACGTCATCCACGGCTTCTTCGTGCCCGCCTTCCGCGTCAAGGTGGACGTGGTGCCGGGCAAGAGCAACTTCGTGTGGTTCACGCCCTGGCTGCTGGGGGATTTCGACATCCAATGCACGGTCATCTGCGGGGTCAACCACTCGGCCATGCTCTCCAAGGTCCGCGTCATGCCCGAGGCGGAGTTCAAGAGCTGGTACTTCTCGGCTGAGGCCGCGCCCAAGCTGGCGGCCTCGGCCGCGGCTCCGGGAGAGGCCCCGGCCGTGGCCTTGCTGCGCTCCAAGGCCTGCCTGGCCTGCCACTCCTTGGACGGCACGCCCATGGTGGGTCCGACCTTCAAGGGGCTCTTCGGCGCCAAACAGAGCGTGCTCTTCAAGGCCGAGCCGCGCGAGGTCATCGTCGACGAAGACTTCCTAAGACGGGTGATCCACGAGCCCGATTCCGCGGTGGTGGCGGGATATCCGCCGGTCATGCCGCCAGCATATCTCTCCGCGGCCGAGCTCAATGCGATCGTCTCTTACCTCAAGTCGCTGAGGGCCGAGTGAAGGCCGGGCTGGACTTGGTCAAGCCGCGCATCGCCCTCGCCGCTGCCGCTTCGGCCGTCGCCGTTTTCATTCTGGCTTCCCACGGCCTGGGCTGGCGCGTCCTGCCTTTGGGCTTGGGCGTTTTCCTGCTCGCCTGCGGCTCGGCCGCGCTCAACCAGCTGCTGGAGCGGCGTCTCGACAGCCTCATGGAGCGTACCCGGAGCCGGCCGGTGCCGTCCGGGCGCCTGAGCCCGGGCCGGGCGCTGGCGGCGGCCTTGCTGCTGCTGGCCGCGGGCCTGCCGCTCATTGGTCTGGCCGCGGGGCCCGCCGGCTTCTTCCTGTCCGCCTTCGCGGTGGCCTGGTATGACGGCGTATACACGCCTCTGAAGAGAGTCACGGCTTTCGCCGTGGTGCCGGGCGCGCTGGTGGGCGCCGTGCCGCCGGTCCTGGGCTGGCTCGCGGCCGGCCGCCCCTGGCAGGACCCCAGGCTCCTGGCCTTGTGCTTCTTCTTCTATCTCTGGCAGGTGCCCCATTTCTGGCTGCTGGTCCCCAGGCAGGCCGCGGACTTGAAGCGCGCTGGCCTGCCGAACCTCGGTGAAATCTTAGGCGAGGCCCGACTGGCGCGGCTGGCCGCGGTCTGGATGTGCACGGCCGCGGCTTCGGCCCTGCTCCTGCCCCTCTTCGGCGCGGTCGGCTCGGCCGCGGCCTCGGCGCTCCTGTCCCTCGCGGCCGGGTGGCTCACCTGGAAGGCCGCAGCCCTGCTCCGGTCCGAGGGGGATGTCCGTTGGCGCGCGGCCTTCGGCCAGCTCAACGCCTTCGTCCTCATCGTCATGGCGCTCATCGCCGCGGACTCCTACCTATGAGGACCTGGGCCTGCGCCGCGGTCTGCTTCTGCGCCTGCGTTGGCAGCGCCTTCGGCTGGGGGGACTACGGGCACGAGCAGGTCAACGGCGCCGCGGTGCAGCTCCTGCTGGGGCGCAACCGCGGCCTGGCGCAGTTCCTGGCCCCCAACTCCGCCTTGCTCCGGCGCCTGTCCATCACGCCCGACGCGGACTGGAAGTCATCTCTCCAGCAGGAGCCGCCCCTGCATTTCTTCGAGGTGGACGCCTTCGTCGCGGCGGAGCAGGACCCGGGCGCCATCATGCTCCTGCCGACCGGGGATTATCTCGACGTCTACCCGCAGTACCGCCAGCTCCTCTCCGCCAACGCCGATTACGTGAGCCGGATGTCTCCGGGCAAGCCCATGGACCCGGCTGCCCACGGCACCGCGCCCTGGCGGGTGCTGCAGCTCTATGACCTTGCGGTCTCGGCCATGCGCCGCCACGATCCGGCCCAGGCCTTGTTCTTCTTGGGAGTGATGGGGCACTACGTGGCAGACCTGTCCCAGCCGCTGCACACCACCGTGGATTTCGACGCCGCGCACAGCGCGCAGCCGGCCGCGGGCATCCACTCCGCGTTCGAGGCTCAGATGCTGGAGAGAGAGGCCCTGCGCAAGGCCGGGGTCCTGGACAAGGCGGTCTTGGCCGCGGCCGCCGCCGCGCTCGGCGGCAAGCGTCTCGCCGCTGTGCCGCGGGGCAAGGTGGTCTACGAGCTCTTCGCTTTGGTGCGCGGCGGCTATCCCCTGATCCCGCCCTTGCTGCAGGCCTTCGCGCGGCAATGCGCGGCAGCGGGCGAGTTGGCTCCCCCCGAAGAGTCCGCGGCCTATTGTGCGGCCCGGTCCGATGCGGCGGGACGGCCCCAGCCGCCTTTGGTCCCGGACCTGGTGGTCTCCGCTTTCTCGACCTCGGCCATGTCCGTGCGCACTGGGCGGACCGCCTATGAGACCACGGTGCTCAAGGCCGCGGAAGACAGGCTGGGCAAGGCCGCGGCCTTGCTGGCGAGGCTCTGGGTCTCGGCCTACGAGGCCGGCGGCAGCCCGAATTTCGGCCCTATCGTGGTGAGGTTCGAAGACCTGCGCGTCAACGACTCCTACCCGGTCCCCGATTATCTGCCGGCCTCGGCCCCGGAGGCGCGTTCGGCCCGGAGCGCGGGGGCCGTCGAGACCATCACCCCGGTGGCCGTCCTCCTGGGCGACAAGCGGCGCTACGACAACAAACTGCTTTGCGCCAAGGGCGTGACTTCGGTCCTGTTCCGCAAGACTTCCCGCAAGGGCAACGACTATTTCACCTTTTGGATCAGCGAGGGCGGCGCGAAGGTCAAGGTCCACTCCTTCGGACATCCGGACTTCAGCGAGGGCGAGGAGGTCGAGGCCTGCGGCCGGTTCACCATCGAGAAGCACCTCAGCGGCCGCGTCTTCTACGACGAGCTCTCCGCCCAGAGCATCCTCAAGGGCCCGGCCATCCAGGCCGGCTACGTGGAGCTCACACCCGCCGGCGTGCTGCGCGTCAAGCACTAGGCCGGAGCAGCCTGGTGGGCCTATGTGCTAGAATCCGGACGTTCCCATGGGACGCAGCCTGTCCGCCCAACTGAAGTCCGCCCGCGCCCAGCTCTACCGGGAGCGCCTGGAGAACCGGCGCCGCAACGAGCTCTTTTCCGCCGCCATCAGGACCAACGACCTGCGCGAGGTCGGGGCGCAGCTCTACCGGTATTTCTTCGAGTACTTCGACGTCAACCGCGGGGACATCACGATCCTCACGGATTACGACGAGCGCGAGTTCTACGACCGGGTAGGCTGGATGCCCAGACGCCGGCTGCCGTCCATCTCCTGGTACCGCGGCCAAGCGGAGAAGCATTCCGCCTATCTCAGAGGCCTGGTCGAGGAGCAGGTCTTCGTCGGCTACACGGCCGAGAACGAGAGGATCATCCGCGAGTCGCTGTTCATCGAGGCCAGCATGCTGGAGTGCATGGTCACCAAGCGGCCCCGCATCGTCAATAACGTGGTGCGCGAGCTCTCCATGGAGGAGATCGCGCAGGCCCGCCATCAGGACACGAGCTCCTGGATGAATTGGGTCATCCTGCATCCGGACAGCGGCAAGGTCCTGGCCAAGATGCATATGTCCTTCGTCAGGCCTCGCCAACCCGCCTTGAAGGAGCTCACCAGGCGCCTGCTGCCCTTCTCGGACCTGTTGCGCTACCGGATCCTGCATACTCGGGATTACCGGAGGGCCAAGTACCTCTCGGAGCGCGATGTGCTCACCGGCTTCTACCTGCGGCCCATACTGGCCGAGCGCTGGGAGCGTTTTCTGGAAGGCTCCGGACGGGGGAGGGGCAATGCCGTGATCAGCATCGCGATGCTCGACCTCGACCATTTCAAGCGCTTCAACGACCACTACGGCCACGACGTGGGCGACGCGGTCTTGAAGCGCTTCGCCCAGGCGGTTCAGGCCACTGTCCGCGGTTCGGATGTGGTCGGGCGCTACGGCGGCGAGGAGTTCGTGGCGCTGTTCCCGGGCGCGAACTCGGAGGCGGTGCGCTCGATCCTGCGTCGCGTCAACGGCCGCCTCAAGGACGAGGACTTCATCCCGGTCTCGGCGCGCTTGCGCGGCGCGGCGGCCGAGCGCTTGCGCTTCAGCGCCGGCATCTTCACCGTCAGGCCGGGACGGAGCGGCCTGCCTCCCACCTTCGACGCGGCCATCAAGTCCGCCGATGACCTGCTCCTGGTTTGCAAGGCCTCGGGACGCAATTGCTGCGCCAACCGCGGCCGGTCCGGGGCCTTGCGCAAGTACCGTTTCGACTGAGCTCCCTGAATCGGCACTTTGGATTCCGGATTATGGTTGAAATATCAGTAAATCTCGCTTAGTCTCCATTGACAACAATATAGGGGGGGGCTACACTCTACGCGTATGCGCGCTCGACTGGTCGTGCTGGCGGCTGTCGCCTTCCTTTCGGTCTGGGCGAGCGCCGCAGGCAAAGTCACCAAGGAGCAGGTGGACCAGGCGGTGCTGTCCGTGAACGCTGCCAAGCAGCAGCTCACCGATGCTCTCAAGACCGGGAACACGGATGAGGTCAAGAAGGCTTGGAAGAATTTCCAGGATGTCCAAGACAGCATCCCTTCTCAGGGTCTCGATACGGAGATGTTGAGGCGCATCGGCGACTTGAACCACGAGGTGGATGTGTTCCGCGGGGCTCAATACTATCGGGTCCAGGCGATATTGAACGGGACTAGCGCTGCGGGCCCCCACCCCGGCGGCGAGCCGAGCGGCGCCAAGGACACGGGCAGCGTCCCCCCTGACCACAACGGCAAAGTCCCGGCGACCCTACCGAGCCCCACGGGCACGCCCCAGGAGCGCGCCGCAGTCGAGACCGGCAATACGGCTTTCCAGTCCGGCCAGTGGCAAGGCGCGGAGAAGAGCTATCGCGAGGCTGCCGCTTCGGACCCGAACAACAAGGCGGCCCTGCAGGGGCTGGCGCAATCCCTCCACCAGCAGGGACGCACGGCCGAGGCTGCGCAGGTGGCAAAGAAGCTGCTCTCTTTGGACCCGGAGAACGAGGCCGCCCGCTTCATGATCCCGAGCGAAGGGCTCTCGGCTGGCGTCGCGGACCGGTTCAAGGGGCAGGCCGCCGGGCTGATGGCCGCTCCTTCCGAAGAGGACGGCATGGGCGGGCCGGTCGGGATGGGGCGAATGACGGGGATGACCGAGCGGCGGCCGTCCGGCCAGCAAGCCGGCGGGCAGGCCGACGCCCAGCAGCCGGCTTATACGGCCGCGGCCCTGGGCTCCGGCCAATCCCAGGCCGTGTCCGATGGCTGGACCCGGTTCCGCCTGGGGGATTTCCAGGCTGCCCGCGACGCGGCCTCCCTCGCCTTGGCCAAGAACCCGGCAGACGCGGCGGCCCTGACCTTGCGCGCCGCGGCCCATAACCGGGCCGGCCAGCCCGAGGCGGCCTTGGCCGACGCGGACGCCGCGCTCAAGCTCGCCCCGCGCAGCGTGGTCGCCCTGCTCGAGCGCGGCTATGCCAAGTATCAACTTCGGCGCTACCGCGAGGCGCTCGACGACGTGGAGGCCGCTTTGGGCATAGACCCGCTCAACGCCATGGGGCACCTCTACCGGGGCATGATCTTGGAGAAGCTGGACCGGGTCAAGGACGCCGTTGCCGCCTACTTCAAAGCGGGAGAGCTCGACCCGAGCCTCAAGCCCCTGACCGACGAGGCCGCGGCGCGCCTGGGCGGCAAGCCGGTCCCGGCCGCGTCGGGAGCCCGCCGCTGGAACGCCAAGCGGCTCGGCCTGTGGGGCGGCGGCGTGCTCATCGCCCTGGCTTTCCTCGCCCTGGGCCTGCGTCGCTTGCGCCATCCCGATTGGGCCACGCCTATGGCCCCGACAAAATGAGCTGGGCAGATCGACGCTTCTTGCGGATCGCGGTCGCTAGCCTGGGGTTCCTGCTGCCGGCCAGCCCCTCGAGGGCGACTGTTTGCGCAGATTTTGAACATTGCCAAGCGGAAGTGGAGCGGATCAGCGCGATTCCCAATCCGACCCAAGCCGACATAGATAGAATGCTGCAGGTCCAGCAGGATCTTAGCGCCATTTGGAAGGCTGCAAAGAGTACCTTTGAGAATGATGAGCACACTAAGAATCAAGAAGTCCATGTCCAAAAGGTCAAGTCAGCCATGGACCAGGCCACTGATTACGCCATGAAGCAGGCTGCCCTTCAAAAGATTTCGGCGACCGGAATCGAGAGAAACAGAGATGTGGCGGTATCTGCGAAGGCGATCCAAGAGGTGGCGCTGCAAATCACAAGCCAGCAGCACGCAGCCGGGTCCGGAGCCCAGGATAGAGGCGATAAACCCCCTGTCCCAGTGTCGCCTGCAGCCCAGCAGTTCATCAAGCAGATGGACACCGATCCCCGCGCGGCCAGCCAAATCCTTTCTTCAGCGATCGAGAAGAATCCCAAGGACGCACGCCTGCGTTCGGTCCTGGCCGCGACGCAGCTCTTGCAGGGCGACCAGACCGCGGCCCAGGACACAGCGCGCCAGGCCCTGGCCCTGGATCCGAACGACACATTGGCCCGAATGATCCTCGGCCATCCCGACGAATTCGCCCGGGCGCAAAACAAGCTCTCCGGCATCAAGTGGCCCATGGACGGCAAGGCTCTGCCAGACCTCGCCGGCGGCGACGGAGCCGTGCGCGCCGGCCCCATCGATCCGGCCGCGCGCGCCGCGGCCGAGAAGGCGCTTGCCGCGCTGGCCGCGGGCGTGGGGCCGGGCGCGGACCTGCGGACTCAGGCCCAGCTCCTGCTCAAATCCGCCGTGGACAAGCTTTCCATGGGCGACCTCAACGGCGCCCTCTTCGACGTCTCCCGCGCTTTGCTCGACGACCCCGGCAGCGTCAACGCCCTCATCCTGCGCTCCCACATCTCGAACCTGCCCAAGAACCACAACTACGAGGCCGCCGTCCTGGACGCGGACAAGGCCCTCAAGCTCGACCCCAAGTCCGCGGCCGCGCTCTTCGAGAAAGGCTACGCCTTGCTCCAGCTCGGCAAGGTATCCGAGTCCCTGCGCCTTATCGAGGACGGCCTGGCGCTGGCCCCCGACAACGCCATGGGCCGCTTCTACCACGCCCTGGCCCTGGAGAAAGCCGGCCTCATCGCCAAAGCCGTGGAGGAGTACCGCCGGGCCGCGGCGCTGGACCCTGCGCTGCGGCCATTGGTCGATGAGGCTCTGGCCCGCATCGCCGACCTGCAGACCTCCATGCCTCGCAGCCGCCTGCCCCGCGCCATCCCGACCAAGTACATCCTGTGGATCATCCTCGGAGTCACGGCTCTGGCCCTTTTGTTGGAGGGCGGCAAGCGGGTCTTCTACAAGGATTGGAAGACCACGGTCCTGGCCAAACCCGAGGCCGAGCTGCCCAAGACCGCGACGGGGACGCTCGCTCCGGGCACGGTGCTGGGCGGCAACTTCCGCATCGAGCGCGAGATCGCGCGCGGCGGCATCGGCATCGTCTACCAGGCCACGGACCTCACGCTCAAGCGCACCGTGGCCATCAAACATCTCAATCGCGAGGCCTACGAGTCGGGAGAGGTGCGCGAGCGCTTCCTCAAGGAGGCCCAGCTGGCAGCCAAGCTCAAGCATCCCAACCTGGCCCAGATCTATTCCGTGGTGGGAGACGGCGAGCTCTACCTGGTCTTCGAATACGTGGAAGGCGAGACTTTGCACGCGCGCCTGGCGCGCCAGCGGCGGCTGGCTATCGATGAGGTCCGGGCCGTGGTCAAGGACGTGGCCGCGGCCGTGGACTACGCCCACTCGCAGAAGATCATCCACCGCGACCTCAAGCCCGCCAACCTCATGGTGGGGCCTGATGGGCGCTGCAAAGTCCTGGACTTCGGCATCGCCCATGAGGCCCGCTCCGTGGAGGCCACCCGCACCCAGGCCTGGGGCACGCCGCCCTACATGGCCCCGGAGCAGGAACTGGGCAGCGTGAGCAAGGAATCCGACCTCTACGCGCTGGGCGTCATCGTCTACGAGCTGCTGGCCGGAGAGCGGCCCTTTCAGGGCGGCTCCATGCTCGAGCTCAAGCTCAACATGCGTTTCCGCCCCATCATTCAGGCGAACCCGGATGTCCCCGAGGGCCTGCACGCCTTCTTCCAGAAAGCGCTCGACTCGGAACCGGCCAAACGCTTTCATTCCGCCCAGGAGCTCGTGCGAGCCCTGGACGCCGCGGCCCGCTCGGGTTAGAGGACGGTCCCGGCCCGGATGACGGAGTTCTTGGGGATGACCACCACGCCGTCGCGGATGCAGTAGGCCTCGGAGTCGTACTCGGAGGGCTTGTTCTCGGGCGTGATGACCGAGCCTTCCCCGATGCGGGCGTTCTTGTCGATGATGGCGCGGCGGATGCGGCAGTTGCGGCCGATGCCCATGGGCGGGATGCCCTCGCGCGCGGCGCGTTCGATGCTCTCCCGGCTCTCGTAGAAGTCCGCGCCCAATAAGACGGTGTCGCGGATGTCGCAGCCCGGGGCGATGATGCTGCGCAGGCCCACCACGCAGCGCTCCAAATGGGAGTCGTCGACGATGCAGCCGTCGGAGAGCACGGTCTGCTTGAACGAGCCGCCGTTGACCTTGGAGGCGGGCAGGGCGCGCGCATGGGTGTAGATGGGGGATTGGCCGTCGAAGAAGTTGAAGCGGGGCAGGACGTCGGCCAGGCCCAGGTTGGCTTCGAAAAAGCTGCCGATGGTCCCGATGTCCTCCCAGTAGCCCTGGTAGGGGAAGGCCAGCACCTTGCACCGGTCGATCGCGCGCGGGATGATGTGGTGGCCGAAGTCCGTGAAGTCATTGTCGAGGGCCTCGGCCAGCCGGTCCCGGTTGAACACGTAGATGCCCATGGAACCGAGGTAGGCGGGCTCGGAGCCCTGGAGGCCCAGCAAGGAGCGGACCGGCGCCTCGATGCGCAGGCCCTCCAGCTCGGCCTCGGTCTTCGGCTTCTCGGCGAACTTCACGATCCTCTTCTCGCGGTCCACCTGCAGGATGCCCAGGCGGCCGGTCTCCTGGCGGCCCACCGGCATGGCGGCGACGGTGATGTCCGCGCCGCTGTCCGCGTGCTGGCGCAGCATGGCGCTGAAGTCGATGCGGTAGAGCTGGTCGCCGGAGAGGATGAGGATGTGGGAGAAGTTCTCGTTCATGAGATACCGGAGGTTCTGGCGCACGGCGTCGGCGGTGCCCTGGTACCATTGCTCGTTGCCGGGGGTCTGCTGGGCGGCGAGAAGCTCGACGAAGCCGTTGGAGAAGCGGTCGAAGCGGTAGGTGAGCTGGATGTGCTTGTGCAAAGAGACGGAATTGAACTGGGTGAGGACGTAGATGTACTTGATGCCGGAGTTGATGCAGTTGGATATCGGGATGTCGACCAGGCGGTATTTGCCGCCGAAAGGGACGGCCGGCTTGGAGCGAAGCTTGGTCAACGGATAAAGGCGTTTGCCCGCCCCGCCGCCCATGATGACGGCCAAAGTGGATCTCTCAAGGTCCAGGGGTTTCTCAGCCATGCCCTAAAGGTAGCAAAAAATGGCGGCATCGGATTTTGTAAAATCTCCTTGGACGACATCCTAGGAGGCCTACCGAATATGGCTTGGGTCAAACGCATCTTCCTGTTCATGGCCGTCAACCTGCTCATTTTGGTGACGCTGTCCATCACCCTCAATCTCCTGGGCGTCCAGCCCTACCTCACTCATAACGGCATCGACTTCCACGCGCTGCTGATGTTCTGCCTGGTCTGGGGCATGGGCGGAGCCTTCATCTCCTTGGCCCTGTCCCGTGTCATGGCCAAGTGGATGATGGGCGTCAAGGTCATCGATCCCGCCCAGGCGCGGGGCGACGCGGCCGAGCTCGTGGCGCTGGTGCACCGCCTGGCCGGCGCGGCCGGCCTGCCCGCCATGCCCGAGGTCGGCGTCTACGACAGCCCCGAAGTCAACGCCTTCGCCACCGGCCCCACCAAGAGCCGGGCTTTGGTCGCGGTCTCCACCGGCATCCTGCATGCCATGAACCATGCGGAGCTCGAGGGCGTCCTGGCCCACGAGATATCCCATGTCGCCAACGGCGACATGGTGACCATGACCCTCATCCAGGGCATCGTCAACGCTTTCGTGATGTTCCTGGCCCGGGTCATCGGCTTCTTCGTCAGCCAGCAGGTCAAGGAGGAGAACCGCCGCTGGGTCAACATGATCGTGGTGATCGCTCTTGAGATCCTGCTCAGCATCCTCGGCATGATAGTCGTCGCCTTCTTCTCCCGGTCTCGCGAGTTCCGGGCCGACGCAGGCAGCGCCCGCCTGGCCGGCCGCGAGAAGATGATCGCGGCCCTGGAGAACCTGCAGCGGACCTACGAGCCTCGCGATTCCCAGGACCGGGCCCTGGCCACCCTCAAGATCTCGGGCCGGTCCGGAGGCTTCCTGGCCCTCGTGGCCACCCATCCGCCTCTGGCGGCCCGCATCGCGGCGCTCAAAGGGAGCTGAGCCGGGCCTGGCCGGGCCGCCATAATTCCTTAACGGCTTACGGCTACAATCTCGCCGTACGCCATGGCAACCGCGACCTCAGTCAGCTCTCGGATGCAGCAGGTCCAGCATCGGGTCGCGGAGTGCAAGCGGCGGCTTGATGGCCAGAACCGGTCCGTGGCCGACGCCTGCCGCGGAGCGCTGGAGCTCCAGGCGCGGGCCGCAGCCCTCAAGAAGAACCTCGAAGACATGGCGCAAAGGCTCCAGGCTTTGGAGGCCAGCGCCGCATCCGCCGCGCCGGATACCATCGCATCGGCACCCGAGACCGCCGCACCGAGCCGCGAGAGTCCGGGTCCGGGCGGGGCGGGGGGGATCTGGCGGTGCTTCCCGTATCTCCTCGTCGTGGCGGCGGGCATCGGCTATGGATTGACGGACCGTAACGTGGCGGCGGCCGCCCCGGCGGCAGCGCCGGTTTCCGAGGCCTGGCGGCCCGCGGCGGTCGCCTGGCCCGCCGCGGCGGCGCCCGCGCCGGGCGAGCCGGCGAACGAGGCCCTGAGGCTGGTCTATGAGTACCGGCTGCCCGGCATGGATGCGGCCATGCTCGATCTGGTGGGAGCCCGCGAGGACGCGCTGGGCCCGTCTCCTTGGGGGATCGAGTGCGATGAGAGCGATCGTTGCGAGGTGACCTTCATCTCCCGCGCCGGCGGGGATGAGGAGCCTCTCTACGAATTCGCGGTAGACCTGGGCGCCAAGGCCGTGACCCCCTCGCCGAGCACCGTCGAGAGACTGCTCTCCGAGGCCGTGGCTCAGCACGCCGCCTAGAAAGTCTAGAAAGCCCTTGACAGGGAATGGGCCGGGAGCTATACTGCAAATTAGGAAGCCCTGAGGGGCGACCTGCAGAAGACTCCGGGCGGCGCCGCCGCCGGATTGAGCCAAATCCCCGAAAAGGGGATTTGGCTTTCTCATGCGCTAAGCGCGCTCCGGGTCGTCCGGCTGGCGTAGGAACATCCACCAGATGGCGAGATTGAAGAGGTGGGTGCCGAAGGCCGCGGACCATAGGAACCAGTGGAGCTTCCTGACGACGGTCAGGACGACGATGAGGTAGACGTAGTCGCGGCTGGCCACGCGCTCGAAGAAGATCTGGGTCGGTCCGAGCTTTCTCCGGGGCCGGCGCAGGATGAGCCACCAGATCGTGAACATGCTGGCGGCCATCCCCGAGACCATCAGGATCCCGGGCAGCAGGACTCGGGCCTGGGGGTCGGTACTGCGCACGGCGAAGGGGATGGCGAGGAAGATGGCCAGATGCGCGATGTGGTCCGCGCCGAGGTCGTAGTCGGCGCCCGACTGGCTGCACAGCAGTTTGAGCCGCGCGATCTCCCCGTCGCAGCCGTCGAGGATGCAGCAGAACCAGAGCAGGAAAACCCCCAGGACCTGGAGAGGATAGGAGCCGAAGGCGAGCCAAGCCGCGCCCAGCAGGCCCAGCAGCAGGCTCGCGGTGGTGACGGCGTTGGGGGTGGCGGGGGTGCGCAGCAGCAGCCGGGAGAGGCCCACGGACATGCGGCGGTCGAAGCGGGCCACGAAGCCGTCCGTGTCCTTCACCAGGCCGTCGAACAGCGCCCGCTCCGCGCGCGGGATCGCATCCGCGTCCTGCAAAGAGATCCAGTCTCCCTCGCCGGCCTCGAAATCGCGGCCGCCGGCGCAGGAGCCCGCGGCGTAGGAGTCGGGAGATGGGTGATAGCTGGCCAAGACCTCGCCTCGCCGCACCCAGCGCGCGGGGCGGCCCTCGGCCCGGGCTTGGCTCAGGAAGCGCCCCAAAGAGCCGTCGAGCGGGAGCCCGTCGGCGGCGACCGCCAGCAGGGGGACTCCGGCGGCGAGCCGGGCCGCGACCTCGCCCGAGGGAGCGCACTCCACGCGCGCGGCGCCCAGCCCCGCTATCTGCCGGCCCCAGCGCCGCGCGAAGTCCGGGTCCGCGTCCAGCAGGATGATGTTCTCGGGGGAGAGGTACTCGGCGATGCGCTGGGCGGAGCGCAGCACGGCGGGGATGGATGCAATGCAGGGGAGGTCCCGGGCGGGGCCGAGCACGACTTGGATACGGTCTGGCATGGGCGGAGCAGGAATTATATCAAGTTTCGACCGGCGGGCTGGGAATCCGTCCGGCCTTGAAGTGATATAATCGGAATCAACGTATCCGGGATGGATGGAGGCCCCATGAGCATCTGGCCGGTCGTGGCCGTCCTCGTCAGCGCGCTGGCGGCCGCTCCCGTTCCTTCCCCTGCGGCTGTTCCTGCGGTCTGGCACGGGCACAGCGACGATGTGACCTTCGTGTCCTTCTCTCCCGACGGCAGCAAAGTCCTTTCCGGCAGCCGGGACCGGACCGTGCGCCTCTGGGATTCGCAGACGGGAGAGACGCTGGCCGTCTTCGCGGGCCAGGAGACCCCGATCGCGGCCGTCGCTTTCTCCACCGACGGCCGGACGGCGCTTTCCGCCAGCGACCAGGCGGCTATACGCACCTGGGACATCGCCACGGGCGAGCCGGGGTTGTCCTGGCCGGGGCGCGGGGGGTTCGTCTATGCCGCGGAGTTCTCTCCGGACGGCGCCAAGCTGATCACCGGCGGCAGCGACCGCAGGCTGCGGGTCTGGGAGGTGTCCACCGGCCAGGAGAAGGGGGACTGGCGGGGGAATTTCGACTATGTCCAGGCCGTCGCCTTCTCGCCGGACGGGACCAGCGCTCTGGTGGGCGGCTCCGACTGCGAGATCCTGGACCTGACCACGGGCAAGCGCCGTACCGTCCTGGCCGGCTCCGCCGGGATCGTCCTGGACGTGGACCTGTCCCACGA
Organism: Elusimicrobiota bacterium; assembly: GCA_026388095.1. NCBI lineage: Bacteria > Pseudomonadati > Elusimicrobiota > Elusimicrobiota bacterium. The sequence goes on from JAPLKL010000028.1 coordinate 43,344, forward strand.
CGGGACCATGGCCTTGAGCGGGGGGATGGACGGGAGCCTCCGGCTCTATGACGTCCGGACCGGGGCGCTGAAGGCCGTCTGGAAAGGCCATCGCAAGGCCGTGGCCTGGGCGGACTTCTCCCCGGACGGGTCTCTGGCGCTCTCGGGAAGCTACGATCATACGGTGCGGCTTTGGGACGTGGCCACGGGCCGGGAGATCAAGGTCTGGACGGGGCACACGAACCGCGTCCGGGCCGTGGCCTTCTCGCCGGACGGCCGGCGGGCGCTCTCGGCCGGCGACGACGGCACCCTGCGCCTCTGGGACGTGGACGCGGCTTTGGCCGAGGACCGCGCCGGGAAGCGCTGAAGAGCGCCGCCAACACCGTCAGGGCTTCTTGACCGCCTGGGCGTAGTTGGCCGCGGCGAAATCCCAGTTGACGAGATCGTCGATCACGGCGTCGACGTATTTGGCCCGGGCGTTGCGGTAGTCGATGTAATAGGCATGCTCCCAGACGTCCAGGACCAGCAGGGCGGTCTGGCCGTGGCGCAGGGGGTTGTCCGCGTTGGAGGTCTGGACGACCTTGAGCTGGCCGTGGTCCAGCACCAGCCAAGCCCAGCCGGAACCGAACAGGGACGTCGCGGCCTGGGCGAACTGCGTCCGGAACTCCGCGAAGGAGCCGAAGTCCCGCTTGATGGCCGCGGCCAAGTCGCCGGCAGGCTGGCCCCCGCCCTTGGGCTTGAGGCTGTTCCAATAGAAGGTGTGGTTCCAGACCTGGGCCGAGGCGTTGAAGAGCGGGCCGGTGGGGGCGGTCTTGACGAGCTCTTCGAGAGTGCGGCCGGCCTCGGGCTTGCCAGCTACCAGCTTGTTGAGGATGTCTACATAGCCCTTCTGGTGCTTGCCGTAGTGGTACTGCATGGTCTCGGCGCTGATGAAGGGGGCCAGCGCGCCTTGGTCATAGGGGAGGGGCGGCTGAGTGAATGCGCCGGCAACGGGCGGGGCGGTTTCCGTCGCCAGGCTGGGGCCGGCGATGAGGGCGGACAGCGCAGTGACGAGTAGGGCTAATTTAGGGTGGGACATGGATTCCTCCGGGATCAGCCGTCGAGGGCTTCGGCCAGGTGGCCCGCCAGGGCCGAGTTGAGCAGCATGGTGATGACGCCAGAGGCGCCGAGTTCCGCGGACGCGATCTGGATGTCCGCGCGCACCGCTTGGCCGTCCTCGCGCAGCAGCAGCTTGCCGAAGGCCGTCTCGTCGAGCATGCTCAGGTCTCCCTGCCAGACCTCGGGAGAGGAAAGGAAGATGATCATGAGCGCGGCATCGCCCAGGGAATTGATCACCGGGTTGACCACCATGTTCGAGATCTCGGCGACGGCGTCGGGCTCCTTGCCCTTCCAGGAGTCGGGCTTCTTGCTGAAGCCCTTGAAGAAGGCCCGGGCCACGGCTTCGGCGCTGGCGTCCGGGAAGGCCACCAAGAACACCCCGCCGGGCAGAGTGAAGAGGGCCCCGCAATGCTGCGGCCCCGCGGCCTGAGGCCGGCGCAGCCCCTCGGCCGGCCCTTGCCGCAGGGAGGACTCGCTGACCTGCCAGGGAGCCCCGGAGATCTGGGTCAGCCGGGCCAGGGCGGAGTCCATGCCCGTGCGCAGCAGGCGCCGCAGGTGCTGCTGGACCGTTTCGGAAAGGATCATGCTGGGGAGAAGCGGCTCAAAGCCCGGCCCAGGTCTTCGAGAGTGAAGGGCTTGCTCAGGAAACCCGCGGCCCCGGCCTGGCGGACTTCGTCGTGCACCACCTGCTGGACGTTGCCGGAGACCACCAGGACCCGCGCCTTGGGGTCCAGCTCGCGCAGGGCCTTGAGCACGGCGAGCCCGTCGCCGTCGGCCAACGAAAGGTCGAGGGTCACGAGGTCGGGCTTGTGGGACTGGTAGGCGGCGACCGCCTCCGGGAGCGCGGCGGCTTCGGCTACGATCTGATGCCCGAAGCACTCCGCGAACTCCTGGATGAGGCTCCGGGTCACGACGCTGTCGTCCACGACCAGGATGCGCAGCGGCATAACGGCTCAATCATATCATAAAATATGACTTCAAACGCCTGGCCGGGACGAGGAGAGATTCTATGCGCTGGACCGCGATATTCGGTGCCGCTCTGCTCTGGGGCGGGGGCCTCCAGGCCGCCGACCCCGGGCGGGCGACCTTGCGCCGCTTGACCGGCGAGGCGACCCGGTGGCGGGGCATCTACGGCGCGGTGCTCGCCGCAGGCCTCAAGGAGGACGCGTCCGCCATCACTCCCCCGGAGCGCGAGATCATGGGCCGCGTGGCGCGTTCGCCCGGGGTCGCAGCCGTGGTCTACCTCAACCGCTACGGGCAGGTGCGCTGGTCCGAGGACCCGGAGCTCATCTCGCTGCCCCTGGAGGAGTACCAGAAGAGGACGGGGGCGGTACTCCAGGCGGCCGCCGAGGTCATGACCTCCACCGCCGCCCGCGTCAGGCAGGCCCCGGACGCGCCGGTCTACGAGGCCGCCATACCCATCGTCGCGGAGGGAGCCACGCAAGGCGTGCTCGACCTCTGGGTCAGGCGCGACGGACTCTTCGGGCTGCTTTCCGAGCGCCCGCAGCCTGCCGCGGACGCACCGCCGAGACCCGCTGCCGCCCCGTCTCCCGAGGCCGGCAGGCGCCAGGCCCAGCAATCCTACCTATCGGGCATGGTCTACTTCGAGAAAGGTGACTACGAAAAGGCCCTCAAGGAATGGGAGACAGCCCGCAAGTTCGACCCCGAGGACCAGGATGTGGCGGCGGGCCTGGCGCGGGTCCGCCGGCTCTTGGGCCGGACCTCGGCGTCGGGAGGACCGATCCCGCTGCAGGCAGCCCCGACCTTCGATAGGAGCGAGACTCGTTCGGATGACCAGCGCCGCTCGCAGCAGCACTATCTTGCCGGCATCATCTACTACGACAAGGCCGACTACGCCAAGGCCCGCGAAGAGTGGATGCTGGCTTCGCGCATCGATCCGGACAACGCAGACGCCGCGGCCGGCTTGCGGCGGGTCGACCGTTTGTTGACGCCGGACGACTCCAAGAATTGCGTGAACCTGTACCAGGAGCGCCGCTACGATGACGCGGCCGCGGCTTGCGCGGCTTGCCTGGAGCGCGACCCCGACAGCGCGGCCTGCGGCGCGACCAGAAGGCTCATGGAAGGGCGGGTCCCCTAGGACCTATGCCCGGCAGAAGGCGCGGCCGCAAGGGTTCCGGCATCCTTTTCAAGCTGCTGGGCGCCGCCGTCCTCATGAGCGCCCTCTACGTCCTGTGGCTCCCCGACGTGGCCCCCCTCAAGCGCAGCAACCCCAGGACGACCTCTTACATCGAACTGCGCCGGGAGGCCGCGCGGCGGGCGGGAAAGAAGTTCACGCCCCGCCTGACCTGGCTCCCCTGGGACCGCATCTCCGAGCACTTGAAGCACGCGGTCTTCATCGCCGAGGACGACACCTTCTACAGGCACAAAGGGGTGGACTGGGACAGCGTCCAACTGGCCCTGAAGAAGGACTGGGAGATGAAGCGCTTGGCCTACGGCGGCAGCACCATCACCCAGCAGGTGGCGCGCAACCTCTACCTGTCTCCCTCCAAGAACCCTCTGCGCAAGCTCAAGGAACTGCTCATCGCCAGACGGCTGGAGGCCGAACTGAGCAAGCGGCGCATCTTCGAGCTCTACCTCAACATCGCGGAATGGGGCAAGGGCATCTATGGGGCCGAAGCCGCGGCCCAGGCTTATTTCGGCAAGTCCGCCGCGGACCTGACTCCGGACGAGGCTGTGGCCATGGCCGTGGTCCTGCCCAACCCCCGGCGCTGGAATCCGGCGGAGAAGGGCCGCTATGTCCAGCGCAATATGCACCGGATCATGGGCCGCATGCGGGCCTCGGGATTCCTGTCGGAGGAGGCTGCCGACATCTCCGCCGATGACATCCGGATCGACACCGCCACTGTGATGCCGGTCCCGGCCGTGGTCCCGGCCGCGGTGCCCGGAGAGCCGGAGGTCGCCAAGCCGTGATCCCTTGGCTGCGCGGCCTCATCGTCCGGCACCGGCCCCAGTTTGGCGCCCTGGACATCCTCAAGTACATCGGACCGGGATTCCTCGTGACCGTGGGGTTCATAGACCCGGGCAATTGGGCGACCGGCCTGGCCGCAGGCGCGGGCCATGGCTATCAACTGCTCTGGGTCGTCACCGCCGGGACGCTTCTGCTCATCCTGCTGCAGCACAACGCCGCGCATCTGGGCATCGTGACCGGCCTTTGCCTCTCCGAGAGCATGAGCCAGCACATGTCGCGGCGCTGGGCCCCCATCCTGCTGGCCACCGGGGTCCTGGCCGCCGCGGCCACGGCCCTGGCCGAACTCGTCGGCGCGGCCATCGGGCTTAACATGCTGGTGGGGCTTCCCTTGAGGCCGGGGGCGGCCCTGACCGCGGCCGGCGTGGTCGTCCTGCTCTATACCAACTCTTACCGCCGAGTGGAGCGCTGGATCATCGGCTGCGTGGGCTTGGTGGGCCTCGCTTTCATCTACGAGCTGGCCTTGGTGCGGGTGGATTGGGGTGCGGCGGCGCGCGGCGCCTTCCTGCCCGCGGCACCGCTGGGGTCGGGCGTCTTGATCCTCGCCTTGCTCGGGGCCGTGGTCATGCCGCACAACCTGTATCTGCATTCGGAGATCATTCAGAGCCGGCAGTGCAATCTTGAGGATGACGCCGCGGTGCGCCAACGCTTGAGCCTCGAATTCGTGGACACCTTGGCCGCCATGGGGCTGGGCTGGGCCATCAACTGCGCCATGATCATCCTTGCGGCCACGGTATTCTTCGCGCACGGAGTCGCGGTCACGGAACTCCCCCAGGCCCAAGCCACGCTCGCCCCCTTGCTCGGGCGCGCCGCGGGCTTGGTTTTCGCGCTGGGTCTGCTCTTCTCCGGGGTCGCCTCCACTTTGACCGCGGCCATGGCCGGGGGCAGCATATTCGCGGGAATCTTCGGCGAGCCTTACCATGTCTCGGACCATCATTCGCGCGTCGGCATCGCCCTGACCTTGGGCGGAGGCCTGGCCGCGGCTTGCCTGCCGAGCGATCCCTTCAAAGCGCTCATCTGGAGCCAAGTGGCGCTGAGCCTCCAGCTCCCTTTCACCGTCATCCCGCTCGTGGTGCTGACCTCCTCGCGCCGGGTCATGGGGAATCACTCCAACCCGGGCGTGGAGAAAGCCCTGCTCTGGACTGCCGCCCTGGTGGTCTCGCTCATCAATCTGCTCCTCGTCCGGGACGCCCTGCGTTGAGCTGCGGCGGGCCCAAACCCTCTAGGTCCGCTGCCCAGGCCGTCTTAGGACTTTCGGCTGTACCGTCTGCAGGCAGACTCGTGATAGACTGTGCTCATGCTGGCGCAACTGTGGGCCCTGTCGTTAGTCCTGTCTCCCGCTTGGGCCGGGATGGTGCGCGTGGCGCCGGTGAGTCTGCAGCCGGCCGGCCTGTCGGTCCTGGCCGCTCCAGCTCTCTCCCTGACGCCGGGACTCTCGTCTCCTCTTTCCGGCTTGGCCCTGCAGGCGCCTTCTCTGACCCCTGCCGCGTTGGCCGTTCCAGTCCCCGTCATCCAAGCCGCCCCGGAGGTCGCACCCGTCCCGGAGACCGCCTTGGGAAGGCTCTCCGCTCCAGTGCCTTTCGCGGCTCCTCAGGCCGCGGACCTCAACGGGCAGAAGGACTTCGCGGACCGGGCTTTCGAGTTCAAGCTGGGAGCGGAGGCCGCCCCGGCCTCGGTCCCGACCGACGCGCCGCAGGCCGCATTCTCGGATGACGGCGGCGGCCCGGCTTATCCGCGGCGGGCCATCCCCTTCAACGGGGAGACCCTGCCGTCCGTGGCTTTGCGGCCCAACATCCCGGTCGAGGCCGAGCTCATCAAGGCCATCGACGCCACGAAAGACAACATCATCATCGCGGTCTATGAGTTCAAGTCCGCGGGACTTCTCGACGCCGTGCGCCGCGCCCGCGCCCGGGGCGTGGACATCAAGATCGTGCTGGATTTCCGCAACGTCTTCCCTTCTCCCGCCAAGCCCGGGCAGTACCAAGCCAAGCGCAGCCCCGAGATCACCGCTTTGCTGCGCGAGAAGTTCGACCTGACCGTGCTGCGGGGCCTGGGCGAGTACGGCATCAACCATAACAAGTTCGCGGTGTTCGACGGGAAGCTCGCCGAGTTCGGCTCCTACAACTGGTCGCGCTTCTCGGAGAACAACCACTATGAGAACCTGGTGTTCACGGACGAGGCGGACCGCATCGCGGACCTCACCGCCTACTGGAAGTATCTGCGCGGCCTGAGCCAGCCGGTCAGCCTCGCCTCCAAGGCCGAGGACTTCTCCTGGCCCGGCTCCGTTCGTGGCCGGCATCGGCGCCGCGCGCGCGAGCGTGGATATGGCGGCATTCGCGGTGCGCTCCACGCGTATCGCCGAAGCCCTGGCCGAGGCGGGGCGCCGGGGCCTGCGCGTGCGGGTCATCTTCGATGAGAGCCAGTCCAAGTCCGAGGCCTTCAAGCCCTACGCCGATTGGCTGGCGCTGCAGCCGGGCGTGGAGCTGCGCATCCTCTCCGGGCCCAACCACCCCAGCGACTTCCCGCCGGCCGAGAAGGCGCATAACAAGTTCTTCATCCTGGACGGCAAGCTGGTGATGACCGGCTCGTCCAACCAGACCAAGTACGCCTCGGAAGGGAACTTCGAGAATTTCAACCTCCTCGACGACCCCGTGGATGTCTCGGCTTACGTGCTCTTCTACGACCACATGTTCGGCGTGGCCAAGACCAAGACTCCAGGCGCGATCCCCGTCCTGCCCACGGACGCGGAGCTCAAGGCCGAGGTCACGGGCAAGGGCGCGGCGGCCCAGCCCTAAGAGACTAGCGCTCCCGCTGCGGGACCTTCTTGACCAGGATGTAGAGCTTGCCCTCGTTCCACTGGTTGCGCGCCGTGGTCGTGGCCTGCTTGCCGTGCCCCGCGTAGATGTCCACGCGGCCCGGCCCCTTGATGGCGCCCCCCGTGTCCATGCATAGGGCGAAGCGGCTGTTGGGGAACTGGCCCAGCAGCCGCCCGTCCTGGTCCGCCTGGGGGGAGACCGTGGAGAACCAGGCCAAAGCCCCCAGCGGGATGACGGCGGGGTCTACGGCGATGGAGCGCGCCGGCGCCAAGGACTCCATGACCGTGCCCAGGGGCTCGCCGTCCGGCGGCATGGCCACCAGCTCGAAGAAGGTGTAGCGCGGGTTCTGGGAGATGACCCAGTCTTCGGCTTCGGGGTGCGCCTTGAAGTAGTCGCGGATCTTGTCGTAGCTCAGCCCTTCCCGTGGCAAGGCTCCGGCTTTGACGAGGGTCAGGCCCACGGAGTTGTATTGCTGCGCGTTGGTGGCGGCGTAGCGGGCCAGCATCTCCTTGCCCGATGGGTACTTGAGGATGCCCGAGCCCTGGATGTGCAGGTCGAGGACGTCCCACTTGTTCTGCAGCCAGGCCAACTCCAGCTTCTTGCCGCGCAGGGCCTTGCGCACGTCGATCTCTTCCCGAGTGAAATAGGGGACCACGCGCCGGTCCTTGCCCACCCGCCCGACCAAGGAGTCGCCGCCGTTCTTGACGCCGAAGGCGGAGAGATCAACCTCCACCATATCCGAAGGCCGGCGGTAGATGGGGATCGGATACTTGGCCGACTTCTTGACCGCGGCCGGCAGCAGCGGCTGGTAATAGGAGGAGAACACGACCTTGCCCTGGCCGTCCGAGCCCGCGGATTGGAAAACGTCGAAGCGCTCGCGGACCAGGGAGTCGAGCTCCTCCGGGGTCTTGGCCTCGTCGAGGATGCTGAGCAGCTCCTGGATGGAATCGGCGAGTATGGCGGGGCCGTAGTCGCGGCCGCCGATGCGCACGTACTTGGGTCCCGTGCTCTTGCCGAGGTAGCTCAGGGTCTTCTTGGCCGCCTTGATGAGTCCGGCCTTGGATTTGAACGTGTCCGCGAAGGCCGGCAGCTCGTCCGGGGTGAGCAGCCTCAGCGGTGGCAGCGCCGGCGCGGGAGCCGCCGCCGGGGCGGCGGCCGTGCCGGTCGACGCGGCGGGGGCGGGCGCCGCGGCCAGGGCTCCGGCCAAGGACAGGGAGAGCAGGGGGAGGATGGTCATATGCGCAGTATAGGATTTCCAGCCGGGACGAGCAAACCGGCGGCGTGGAGGACATATGTTAGAATACCGCGGCTCATCCGTAGGCGCCATGCGCTTCTATTTCCTTGTCGGGTCGGCCGTGCGCGGCCCATTGACCGTCGAGCTCATACGGTCTTGGCCGGGGATCTCTCCGGAGACCCCGGTCTGTCCGGAGGACCGCGACCACCGGAAAGCCGACAACTGGAGGGCGGCCGCCTCCTATCCGCAACTGCTCGCACGGCCTGCGGCCGCGCCCGCGGAGCCGGACGGCGGGGCTTCCCCCTTCTGGCGCTCCGCCGCCGCCAAGGGGCTCGCGGCCCGGGCCCTCGCCGCGGCCCAAGCGCAGGAAACCGGCCGAGGCGAAGGGGGCGTAGGCTGGGCCAGACCGTCGGCGCTGCTCCTCCCAGCGCTGGCCCTCGCTCTGCTGGCCTTCGCTCTGCGGCACCGCGGGCGGCCGGAGTCCCGGCCCGCGCCGCCGCGCTCCAGCGGTCCCTCCACGCTCATGGACCAGGCCGCGCCCCTTTTCCTGCCGGCCGGACTGCTGCCCCGGGATGAGGCGCAGAGCCTGCGCCGTTGCGCCTGGTCCATCGTGATCGACGGCCGGCCGCAGATCATCGTGCCCGCTGACGGGAGGAACCTGAAGGTGGATGCGCGGTTCTCATACGATCCGAAGCGCCGGGAACTGCGGCCGGCCAACGAGGCGGCCCGCGGCTTGTTGGACATCCGCCGCGGTCACCTTAACCCATGAGGAGCGCGGCCGCCGGCGGCATCCGACGGCGGCCAGGGGCGGCCTTGGTGGAGATCGTCATCAGCCTGCTGTTGGCGGGCATCGCGGTTTCCGCCATCATGAGCGCCATGCTTTCGACGTCCCTCCAGTCCGGCCGGAGCCAGGGCCGGGAGCAGGCCGCTCTGTGCCTCACCCAGCTTCTCCAGGAGCTCAAGAACTACGTGACCGCGGACACCGCCGACAGTCCGGATGCGCCGGGCGGCGCGGGCCCCGCCGGATGGGCGCTCCCGGGAGACGCCTGCGGCTGTTGGGCTCTTGACGAGACCCGGACGCACGACGTGACCGCGCGGCTGCCCGCGCAGCTTGCGCAATACGGGGCCAAGATGACCTACGCCGTGAAGGTGGTGACCGTCAACGGCCTCGACACCCGGCAGGTGACCGCCACGCTCACCTGGACTCCCCGATGAGGTCCCGCTTCAGCCGGTCCGGCTTCACACTCACGGAGCTCCTCGTGGCCGTCGCCCTCTTCACCGTGATGGTGGGCGGGTTGGCCGCCTTCTACGGCATGGTCTTCAGCAATCAATACCGCAGATTCGCGGACTTGACGGTGGCCAACGGCGCGACCATGGTGCGGCGGGCCTTCGACTCGGCCATGGGCTCCGCCACGTTCATCCAGGACCCGTCCGCCGGAGCCGCGACCGACTACCTGACGGTCTGGTCCAACCTGGACGGCGATGGCCGCACGCCTCTGGTGGCCGGGGCGCCGGTCCAGTTCAGCCATCTCTGCTTGGACGACGCCGCCCAGCGGATCTATATCTATAAAGGGTCGTTCCCGAAACCCGCTTTCTCTTGCGGGGATTCTCCCGCCGCCGTGGCGCGCATGCCGCTGGCGGGCGGGCCGGGGTTCCGGAGCGCCGGCCTCGCGTTCTACCGGCCGGAACCCGACTTGGTCCAGATGACGTGCGGCATCAATTTGACCGATCGGCAGGGCCTGGAGCATCCGGCCGAAGTGCAGATGCAGGCCGTAGCGACCGCCAATGACCAGAACTGAATCCCGGCGCCGCGGCATCTTCCTCCTGCAGACCATGGTCCTGGTCATGATCATGGGCATCGTCGCCAGCGGCATGCTGTGGCTGAGTTTCGGCCGGCATGTCCTGCTCAGCCGGGCCAATGAGTCGGAGTCCTCCCAGCATCTGGCGTCGGGCGTCCAAAGCCTGGTCCAGGCCTGCTTGGAGGGGACGACGTACGGCATAACGGACTGCCGCGTGCCGCATGCCGCGGCCGCTTGCTTCCCTTCGTCCATCGCGGGCAAGAGCGTGCAGGTCTCGTCCTTGGGAGCCCCGCCGAACTGCCAGTTGAGCGTGACCGTCAACGATAAATAATAACGAGGAGGACCAATCATGAACAACCGCGATATCCATATCCACGTGAGGATCTCACGGCGGGCCCTGATCTGGGCCGCGGCGGTCGTCCTTCTGTGCTGCAGCGCCAACGAGGTGGTCTCCGAGAGCATGACCATGACGACCTACTACCCCGCGCCGGCGGGCACCTACCAACGCCTTTCTGTCACTCGCAGCGTGCGGTTCAGTCCCGTGAACAAGAACGACCTGCCCGCGCCTCCTCCCAAGGATGGCGAACTGATCTATGACGGCTCGGCCGGACAGTTCTATTACTACAAGCAGTCGGCTTGGGCGGACCTGGGGGGATCGGGCGGGCTCTACGGCTATTGCGGCCTCCTCATCGAAGGCGTTTCTTTGGTGTGCCATACCGCCACGGCGCCGGCCACCTGCGAGCACAAGGCCTGCGGCTGCGTGACCGGGTACGACAGCGTCAATTTCGGCGGCGCCTATGCCTGCTTGAAGCAATAGGGCGCCTGCGGCCGACCGGACTTTTCCTTGCTTTCCTCGATGGAATCTGGTATACTGTCTAGCCTTATTTAGCTAATTAACAACAAAAGATGATAGAAGATGGATTAAGCCGCCATTTTTTATCTGAGGTGCTATGTATCTCAAATCCATAGACGTCGTCGGCTACAAATCTTTCGCGATCAAGACCCATCTCGATTTCGCCCCCGGCATCACCGGCATCGTGGGGCCCAACGGCTGCGGGAAATCCAACATCATGGAATCCGTGCGCTGGTGCCTCGGGGAGATGTCCTACAAGTCGCTGCGCGCCGACGCCATGATCGAGGTCATCTTCAGCGGCACCGAGCGGCGGCCGCCGCTGTCCATGACCGAGGTGACCCTGACCTTCGACAACACCTCCAGCCAGCTGGCCACGCAGTACTCCGAGGTCACGGTCACCCGCCGCATCTACCGCTCCGGCGAGTCCGCCTATTTCCTCAACCGCACCCAGTGCCGCCTGCGCGACATCCGCGAGATGTTCCTCGACACCGGCGTGGGCGGGGAAGGCTACGCCATCATCGACCAGGGCGGCGTGGAATTCATCCTGCGGGCCAAGCCCGAGGAGCGCCGCGCCCTCTTCGAGGAGGCCGCCGGCGTCTCCAAGTACAAAGCCAAGCGCGAGGAGGCTCTGCGCAAGCTCGAGCGCGTCGAGGTGGACATGTCGCGCCTGCAGGACTCGCTCTCGCTGATCGACGAGCAGGTCAAGAACCTCGACGCCGCGGCCCGCAAGGCCAAGCTCTACAAGAAGTACGAGGAGGAACTCGTCGGCCTCGAGGCCGCCAAGACCCTCGCCGACCTCGCGGGCATCGAGGCGGGGCTTTCGGACTGCGCGGCCAAGGCCGGCCCGGCCCAGGAGAAGCTCGACGGCAGGAAGGCCGCGGTGTCTGGCGAAGAGGCCGAGGTGGCGCGCTTGGAGCTCGAGAAGGCCGCGCACCAGGGCCAGCTTTCCGATATCGGGGCCAAGATCGCCGCCGTGCGCGCCGAAATGGGCAGGCTCGAGGAGCGCTGCCGGGCCTCGGACGAGACCATCGCAGGCGTGGAATCCCGCCGCGTGGATTGCGCGCGCGAGATGGAGTCGGCCCGGCAGCGCCTCTCCGGCATGGACCCGCAGATTGCTAAGGCCGGCGCAGAGGTGGACCGCGTGCGCGCAGCTCTCGAGACGGCGCAGAAGGAGCTCGACGGCTGGCAGACGCAGGTGGACGCCTGCGCCGTGGCCCTGGCCGAGGCCGAGGCCGCCGCGGGCGAGCGCCGCCGGCAGGCCATGGCCGGGGCCGACGCGGCCGTTGATGCCGCGCGCGCAGTCTCCGTCCGTGAGGCGGATGGGGGCCGGCAGGTCTCCGATTTTTCGAGCTTCATGCGCTCCTTGCAGCGCGACCTTGAGATCGAATCCCGGGCCGCGGGCGAGTTCGAGGCCCTGCGGGTCGAGGCGCAGGAGCAGGCCGGCCGGGCGGCCGCAGCCCGCGGAGCGGCGACCGCCGCCCAGGCGGCCCTCGCCGCTTTGCGTCAGCGCCAGGCCGAGCTCTCGACCGACGTCCTGCGCCTGCATTCCGACCTCTCCGGGACCAGGGCCCGGGCCGAGGCCCTGGAGGCCCAGGGCGGGCAGAACCCCTACTGGATGGGCGCCCAGACTGTCCTCAACGCGGGCATCGACGGCGTGGTGGGCTCCGTGCGCAGCCTCATCAAGGTGGACGAGGCCTGGCGGCCCTACGTCGAGGATCTGCTCGGAGAACGGCTCTTCGCGGTGGTCTGTGAGAATTCCCAAGCGGCCCGCGCCGGCATCGGGCTCCTGCAGGCCTCCGGTTCGGGCCGGGCGCGTTTCCTGGTGTTGAGCACTTTGAGCGGGGGTCCCGGTGAGCGGGCCTATCCGGAACAAGCCCAGCCGCTTTTGCGCCACATCCAATACGACCCGCGCCACGAGGCCGCGGTGCGGTTCCTCTTCGCGGAGAGTTACGCCTTGGACAAGGCCCTCTTCGGCGATCATTGGGTCTGCGGCGGCGCGGCGCCGGGTCCGGGCGCGCAGTTGAGCCTGTCCGACATCGAGGATTTACGGGCGGGCGTGGCCGCGCTGGAGGCGCAGTCCTCCGAACGTCGCTCTGAATCCGCGCGCTGCGGGGAAGAGGCCGCCGAGGCTGAGACCCGCCTGCACGTGGCCCTCTCCGCCGTGAGCGTGGAGACGGAGCGCGAGGCTTCGCTGGGCCGGCGCCTCAAGGAGAAGGAGGAGTCCCTGGGCTTGGACCAACAGAACGTCTTGTTGGGCATGGACCAGGCGACCGGCTGCCTGCGCGGCATCTCCCTCATCAAAGAGGAACTCATCGGGCTGCGCATCCGGCAGACCGATGCCGAGGCCCTGGCGAAGTCCTGCCGGGAGGCCGAGGCCGAGGCCGCGGCCAAGGCCCAGTCCGCCAAGGACGCCCTGGTGCAGAAGGCCACGGGCGCCGATGTCCTTAAGACCCGCATCGAGGGCTTCAATACGGAGATGTCCATCCACGCCAACACCTTCGAGCACTTGGCCGAGAGCAAGAAGCACCTCGAGGCCAACGTGGCCGAGCGCAACCAGGAGCTCGAAACCCTGGCGCGCAAGCGCGCGGAGGCGGTCGCGGCCAAGGACCAGGCGCGCCAGCAGATCCAGCTCCACCAGGCGGAGCTCGGCGGCCAGGAGAACGCGGCCGCCGCGGTCAACGAGCGGCTGCAGTCCGCGGACAAGGCCCTCCATTCCCGGGCCCAGGCCCTGCACGGGCTCAAGGCCGAGCTGGATACGGCGCAGAAGGAGATGCACGAGCTCGAAATCCAGCGCAGCGGCCTGCAGACCCGCCAGGAGATGCTGCGCACCCAACTCTGGGACCAGCGCCAGCTCACCGTCGAGGAAGCCAAGGCCAAGTTCGGCGCGGTGGTCGTGGACCTGGAGAAGATCGAGACTCTGCGCAAGCGCATCTCCGGCATGGGACCCATCAACCTGGCCGCGCCCGAGGAGTACGAGGCCTTGGCCCAGCGCCAGTCCTTCCTCAACGCGCAGCTCGGCGACCTGACCCAGGCCAAGGACGACCTCAAGGCCGCCATCCAGAAGATCAACGCCACGACGCGGGAGAACTTCCGCCAGACCTTCTCGGACGCGCGGGAGCACTTCCGCAGGCTCTACGGCGTGCTCTTCGAGGGGGGCGAGGCCGACCTGGTCCTGACCAACCCGGAGGACATCCTGGAGACCGGCGTGGAGATCGTGGCCCAGCCGCCGGGCAAGCGCCTGCAGAGCATCTCCCTGCTCTCGGGCGGCGAGAAGACCATGACCGCCATCGCGCTGCTCTTCGCCTTCTTCATGGTGCGGCCGTCGCCCTTCTGCATGCTCGACGAGGCCGACGCGGCCCTCGACGACGCCAACATCGAGCGCTTCACCAACATGATCAAGGAGTTCGGCGCGCGCACCCAGTTCCTGATCATCAGCCACAACAAGCGCACCATGGAGGCCGCCGACACGATCTACGGCGTGACCATGGAGGAGAAGGGCGTCAGCCAGATCGTCTCCATCGAGTTCCAGAAGCGCGCCGGCACGCATGCCCCGGCCCAGCCTCCGGCACAGAAGCCCGAGCCGGCCCCGGCCGCACCGCCGGCCGCGGTCGCCGCGGTGCAAGAGAACCTGCCCATGGGAGAACCCGCGCAGAGCCAGCCGCAGACCGAACCCCCTGGGACGACCGACGAGCAGCCTCCGCAGGGCTGACCGCCGTCCCCTCGAACTCCGCGCCGAAGGCGCGGAGTCCAGCGGCCCCCCTTGAGGGGGGCCGCTGTTCCGTTGGGGGGTGTCAGCGGCGTGCCCAATATGCATTTGGACCCCGCGCCCACTATTAGTATCATGTTAACCGTAATATGCGGTACGGCGTCTTCTCGGACGTGCATGGGAACCTGGAAGCCTTGAACGTGGTTTTGGACTTCTTCCACGCCTCGAGGGTCGAAGGCTACATCTGCTGCGGAGACGTCGTGGGGTACGGCCCGGACCCGGAGGAGTGCCTGGGTCTCATCCGTGCGCTGAAGAACCTGCACATCGTCTGCGGCAACCACGACTTGGCCGTCATCGGCCGCATCGACATGGAATGGTTCAACCCCTACGCGCGCGCGGCCACCCTCTGGACGCGGGCCGCCTTGTCGGCGCAGTCGCACCGGTACCTGGAGACTCTGACGGCGCGCTTGGACCATAAGGACTTCACCGTCGTGCACGGCTCGCCGCAGCGGCCCGCCGACGAGTACCTGCTCAGCGTGGCCCAGTTCAAGAACAATATGTCCCGGGTCAAGGCCTGGCCGCTGTTCTGCGGGCACAGCCATATGCCGGTCAGCTTCCACTGCTCGGCCGAGGGCAAGGTCGAGGCGCTCTTCATCGAAGACCACCAGGCCGTCACCGGCGAGGTGGCGCCCTACGGGATCGTGCCCGTGGCCTATAACCCGGGCGCCGTGGGCCAGCCGCGCGACCACGACAAACGCGCCGCCTGCGCGATCTGGGACAGCGAGGCGCGGACCTTCCAGGTGTACCGCTTCGCCTACGATGTGGCCGCGACCCAGGCCAAGATCCGCGGCCACGGCCTGCCTGAGTACCTTGCGCTGCGCCTGGCCTACGGACAATGAGGGAGGGAGATATGCCTGCAGACAGAGTCCGGACCCGGTCCATCCTGGCCGGGATGATCGCGGCGGCCGCGGCTCTGGCTTGGCCCGCGGGCGCGTCCGCGGTGAACCAGACCGGAGTGGAGTTCGCCACAGGCTATCGCATCGACAGCTTCGCCTTCGACATCGCGGGCGTCTCCGGGCCCAACGTGATCTCGGAACTCACCTGGAAGAGCCTCCAAATCTACCAGATCGAGGCCCGGGCCCATGCCGAGAACGACTACGGGATCTACGCCAAGGCGATGGCCGATTACGGCTGGATCCTGCACGGCAAGAACCAGGACTCGGACTACGACGGGGACAACCGGACTTTGGAATGGTCCAGGTCCAACAACACTTCCAACGGAGCCTATGTCTGGGACAGCTCGTTCGGGCTGGGCTATGACTTCCACCCCAGCCAAGCCTGGTCGCTCATCCCGCTCATGGGCGCCTCCATCAGCACCCAGAAACTCGTCAACAAGAACGGCTATCAGACCATCGCCGGCTGCTCGATCATCTCCGGGGCCTGCACCCCTGCGGTCGGTGCCTTCCCCGGTCTGAACAGCTCCTACACCGCCGAGTGGTGGGGTCCCTGGAACGGGCTGGACGTGCAGTATGCCGCCGGACCCATGCTCTTCGCCGCTGGGGCGGAGTATCACTGGGGCACGGCCTACACCGCCTCGGGCGATTGGAACCTCATGTCTGAGCATTTCTCGGATCACTCTCATGGCAGCGGGGTCGTGGCGGGCGGGAGCGTGGGCTACGCTTTGGACCAGCGCTGGACCCTCCGTGCGGAGGGGAAGTGGCAGGATTTTACGGCCAACAAGGGCACGGCCACCACATCCGTAGGCGGCGCCAGCGGCAGCCAGCCGTTCAACCACGCGCATTGGACCTCGGCGTCGGGTTCATTGGGCGTCGAATACCGCTTCTAAGAGAGCATGACGCAGAGCGGAGATTGGAAAGACGCGGGCTTCGTCGCGCATTACAACGCGCTCTACGGTCTTTCCGAGGCTGAGGCCAGGCCCTATCTCGACCGCCTGGCTCTGAACCGGGCGGATTCCTTGGTGGATTTCGGCTGCGGGGACGGCTCGTTCCTGGCCTGGGCCGCGCCTTTGGCCGGGCGGGCTCTGGGCGTGGACGGCTCGGCGCGGCAGGCCGGCTTGGCCCGCGAGAAGCTCCGGCGCCTGCCCCACGTGGAGGTCGTCGAGTCCGGCTTCCTCGACTGCGGCCTGGCCGGCCGGACTTTCAGCAAGGGCTTCTCGCGCAAGGCTCTCCACCATCTGACCGACCCCCAGAAGCTGGAGTTCCTGCGCCGCGTCGGCCCGTTCTTCTCCCCTGGAGCGCTGTTCCTTTTGGAAGACGGCATATTCCCGTTCGAGCGCGCGCAACTGGAAGCCCATATGCCGCAGGTCATGGAAGAGGGCGCCGCCTATTTTGCCGACGCCTGGCCGGCCAAGCGGGACGACTTCCTGCATATGATGCGCGAGGAATTTCCGACCGGGGCCGGCTTCTGGTCCGCCGCTTTCGAGGCGGCCGGGTTCCGGGTGGCCGAGCGCTGGCAGAAGAACTGTTTCTTGGGCGGCCTATTGGCCCGCAAGGAGGCCTGATATGGCCGCCGAACCGCTGCGCCTCGTCGAGAAAGGCTCGCTGGGAACCTGCTGGTACGGCAAGTACCATTATGTGGAGCCGTGGGCCGGCTGCAGCCACGGCTGCGCATACTGCTACGCGCGCTTGCGCACCCCGGTGACCGGCAAGCTCCGGGAGCTTGGCACGGTCTTTGAGGACCCCAGGCCTTTGTGGCCCGCCGATGAACTGCCCCGCCGCATCGCGGCGGAGGTCCTCAGCCAGGACGTGCGCGTCGTCAAGCTCTGCCGCTACACCGACATCATGAATCCGGCCTTCGTCCGCAGCGGCCTGACCTGGGAGATTCTCGACGCCTTGGCCAGGTCTCCCGTCGAGCGCATCATCGTGACCACCAAGGGGCTGCCGGACGAACGGCTGCTGGCCTTGATGCGCGAGCACAAGGCCAAGTTCTCCTACAACGCCGCGGCTCGGCCGGCCGCCGACTCCGCCCTGGAGCCGCACCTGCCGCCGCTGGCCGACCGGCTGGCCGCGGCCGCCGCCCTGCGCAGCGCCGGGGTCCAGACCACCATCCACCTCGACCCCCTGGTGGCCGGCATCGATGACGAGGCCGCCAAGCTGCGGCCTTTCCTCGACGACCTGCGCCGCCGGGGCCTGCTGCGCGTGATGTTCTCCTATCTTCTGCTCTCCGACCCCATCCTGGCCAGGCTGCGGGACCAATTGCCGCCCCGGCTGCTCGACCGCATCGTCGCGGCCTACGACCTCACGCGCCTGGACCGGTACCTCCCCCGGGACGAGGAGACCGCCTACTATTCGACCCGCCCGGAGCTCAAACACGCCTCGGTCGATAAAGTGGCCGGTGCCCTGCGCGAGCTGGGCTTCGAGTTCGTGCTCTGCTCGCTCAAGAGCACTCCGGGCCCGGAGCGCGGCGAGTACCGGGACGCCAAGCCCTGCGACGGCACTTTTTATGCCTAGAGTCTGGCTCATCAACGTGGAGGAGGTCGCCTCCGCGGATGACGCCCAGTACGATGCCCACTTCGCCCCTGAGGCGGCGGACTACGGCGCCCGCTTCCTGTTCTCCTTGGGTGACGAGGACCTGCTGGTCTCGCCCGTCCCCATCCCGGACGAGTTCGTCCTGTACGTGGGCAGGGTCAGGGACTGGCGCGTCGGCCGCCAGCCGGTCCTGCCCCTGCGCAAGCGCTCGCGGCCCTATGCGCTGGCCGATTCCATCATGGAGGACGAACGTCTGCTGGGCACCCTGGCGGAGCTGGGCGCGCGGGGGGGCTGGACTCTGGAGGCCTATCTCGACTCGCGCCGGGTCGTCGAGCTCTCGCAGGAGACCGGCATCCCCACGGACAAGACCCACCCGGATTTCGTCCTCAACGGCACCATCCTGAAGCTCAACGACAAGGGCTATTTCCGCTCTTTGATCGGGAAACTGGGCATACCCACGGTCCCGGGCTACCTGGCCGCGGACCGCGACGGCATACTGGCGGCCATGGACAAGGTGGCCCGGGAGAACGGCGACCGCATCTATCTTAAGAAGACTCTCTATGGAGGCGGCCTGGGCAACCTCACGGGCAGCCGCGCGGAGCTCAGGCCTCAGCTCGGCTCCTGGTACAACAAGGGCGAGGTCGTCGTCGAGCATGCCTTGGATTTCGCCAGCGTGGCCGGGACCTTGATGACTCTGGGCCACGACAGCGTCCGGTTCTGGGGCGTGGACGAGCAGCGCTTCGACGGCCGCCACTGGGGCGGGTTCGATTTCCCGCATCCGGACCGGGAAGCCTCGGCCGAGCTCTGCGAGCTGAGCCTGCGCATCGCCAACACGGTGCACCGGCAGAGGGCCCGCGGCGACCTCAACCTGGACTGGGGCCTGCTGCGGGAGGGGAGCAAGCTCCGGCCCCTGCTCCTGGAGTGCAACTTCCGGCACAACGGGTTCGGCCAGCTCCTGCGCTTCGCCGAGGACTACTTCGGCGCCCAGGCGCCGCGCACTTTGGTCCGCTACTTCACGCACCTGCGCCTGCGCGGCCGGGCCTGGGACACGGGCGCGGTCCTGCGGGTCCTGGCCGGGGTCTCCTGCGCGGGCGAGCCGCTCCTCATCCGAGCCCCGGGGCGCCGGCGCGGAGTGCTGGTCATGACGCCGCCCAAGGACGGCGCCTGCGCCCTGGCCGCCTTCGGCGACACGAGGGAGTACCTGGACCGGGCCGTGGAGAGCCTGCGGGAGGCGCTGGTTTGAGGGACCGGCTCACGGTCGCGTTCTCCTTCGCCCTGATCTTCTCCTTCTCATCCATCGACAGCGCCATCTCGCCGTTGGTGGGGCCGATCCACTCCTATTTCCGCGTGCCCCTGGACCAGGCCCTGTGGCTGATCTCGTCGGCCACCGCCGGGATCGTGCTGGGCGTTCTGGCCGGCCCGGCGCTGACCTCCAGTCTGCGGGTGGCTCGCGTGCTGGCCGCGGGGACGGCGGGCCTGGTCGCCGCGCACGCCCTGTTCCTGCTCACGGGAAGCTTCTCCGCCGCCCTGGTGCTGCGCTTCCTCTTCGGCCTCTCCTGCGGGATGGTGGCTTCGGTGCTGTGGTGGCTGACCTTCCACGGCGTGGACAAGGCGTACTACCCGGCCATGATCGTGGTGCTGATGTCGGCGCGGCCTCTGGCCACGGCTATCGGCGTGCCCGCCGTGGGCCTGGCCGCGTCCCGGCTGGACTGGCGCGCGCCGCTGTGGGCGCTGGGCGGGCTCATCGCGCTCAGCGGGGCTGGCCTGTGCCGGGTCATGCACGAGCCTCCGGGCGCCAAGAGGCCCCTGCGCCTGGGCCGCCTGGTCGGCGAATACGCCGAAGCCCTCCGCGTCCCTTTCGCCGGAGCTTACTACGCGGGGCTGACCATCAATCGCATGTGCTACTTCGGGTTCTACGCGCTCTCCGGCATCTGGTTCATCCGGCACTATGGGCTGGGGTTGGAGGCCATCAGCCTGGCGCTGCTGGTCATCGGGCTGGCCGAGGCCATGGTGAACTTCCTCGTGCCCCGGATGATAAAGGCCTGGGGCCACGACCGGCTCTTCACCGGGAGCCTGGTCCTCTCCGGACTGCTGCTGCCCCTGTTCCTGAGCGGCCGCCTGCCCTTGGCCTGGGCCGTGGCCGCGGTGACGCTGTTCATGCTGCTCGACCGGGTCTACAGCATGGCCGCGGTCATCACCATCCCGCGCATGTTCCCGGTGACCGGCAACAAGACCACCTTCGGGAGCCTCAACACGCTGACGGCGTGGCTGGGGCTGACGCTGATCTCCGGATTCGAAGGCCGGTTCACCGAGTCTTTGGGCATCGCCGCGGTGCAGTGGGTCCTGGGGGCCTGCTTCGTCGCGGGCTCGGCCCTGCTCTACTGGGTGCAGAAGCAGACCGTGCGGGGCCGGCCGGCCGCAAAATCGGTATAATAGGTCCTCCCGGCCCAACGGAGACCTGTCCAATGAACGAGAACCAGCCGACCGGCGCACCCGAAGACCAAGAAGACTTCGAGACCCTTTTAGAGCAGAGCGTCCAGGATTCCGGCAGGCTGGAGCCCGGCCAGATGGTCCAGGCGGCGATCGTCAAGATCGCGTCCGACTGGATCTTCATCGACGTGGGCCGCAAAGGCGAGGGGTATCTGGACCGCAAGGAGATGCTCGACGAGGCCGGCAACCTCACCGTCAAGGAAGGCGACAAGGTGCGCGCCTACTACCTGCCCTCTCCCAGCCACGAGATGCACTTCACCACCAAGATCGGCTCCGGCCCGGGCGCGCAGGCCCAGCTCGAGGACGCCTGGAAGAGCGGCATCCCGGTGCAGGGCACCGTGGCCAAGGAGGTCAAGGGCGGCTTCGAGGTCCGCATCGGCGGCGGCGCCCGCGCCTTCTGCCCCTTCTCGCAGATGGGCCTTCGGCGGGATGAGAATCAAGCCGAGTGCATCGGCAAATCATTCACCTTCAAGATCACCGAGTGCGCCGCGCGCAACGTCGTCCTGTCGCGCAAGGCCATCCTGGACGTCGAACGGCAGGGGAAGGCGCAGTCCCTCCGGGACTCGCTCAAGGAAGGGATGCGGGTCAAGGGGACCGTGACCTCGATCCAGAAGTTCGGCGCCTTCCTCGACGTGGGCGGAGTGGACGGGCTCATCCCGGTCTCCGAGATCGCCTGGGGCCGCACCGAGAAGGTGGGCGACGCGCTCTCCGTCGGCCAGACGGTCGAGGTCGTGATCAAGAAGCTCGACTGGGAGAACAACAAGCTCTCCTTCAGCCTGAAGGACACTCTGCCCGACCCCTGGCACAGCGCGGCGCAGACCTGGCCCGTGGGGACCTACCAGAACGGCACCGTCACCCGCCTGGCCCCCTTCGGCGCGTTCGTCGCCCTGGGCGGCGGGGTGGAAGGCCTCATCCACATCTCCAAGCTGGGCGGCGGTCGGCGGATCAACCATCCCCGCGAGGTGCTCAAGGAAGGCCAGGAGATCGAGGTGCGCGTGGAGGCGGTCGACCCGGAGAACCGCAAGCTCTCCCTCTCCCTGGCGTCGCTGAGCCGTGCCGAGGAAGAGGAGGCCGCCGATCTCAAGGCCTACCTCGACAAGTCCTCGGACGCGGCCGCGAAGAGCCTGGGCACGACTTTGGGCGACCTCCTCAAGGCGAAGCTCGAGAAGCGGGGCTAGCCCTAGATCCCGGCCGCGCTGCCCCGCTCCAGCGTCGTGCGCAGGTCCAGGTACCAAGTCCCGTCCACCTTCTTCCAGTAAAGCACCGCTTCGGGACGCTTGTTCTCCTTGGTGTTGAGGATGCGCACCCCGCAGGTGGTCTTGGCCTTCGCGCGCTGGCCCGTGGAGTCGAATTCGATGAAGTCGATGTTGATGTCCTGGATGTCGAGGTTCTCGGGCGGGATCTTGAAGAAGCCCTCCATGAGCTTGGGCATGTCCGGACGGGCCTTGATGTCCTCCGGGGCGTGGAAGGAGGCGGCTTCGTCGAAGGCCTTGAACTTCAGGCATTCCAGGAAGCGGTGGGACTTCCTCTTGATGACAGCCTTGTCGCTCTGCCAACCGGGCAGATAGCCCTCGGACATCAGATACCCGGTCCCTGCCGCGGCGGCCAGGAGCAAGACGACGGTCAGAAGTTTTTTCATAGCGGTCTCAATCCTCGGCCAGTCCTAGGGCGCCGGCAGCCAGAGCCAGGAACAGCGCCAGCCCCAGGGCCAGGGCTCCGAGGCTCTTGAGCTGGTCTAGGAAATGGGCGCCGTTGTGCACGTCCACCAGCGCCTCGTAGCACCATTTGGTGAGGGTGAGCTTCTCGATGAAGGAGGATGCGCCCTTCTCGATGTTGTCTCCCAGGAGGACCTTGGAGAAGATGGCCTGGGGGATGAGGAGGATGGGCACCGCGGCCACGGCGCCGTAGGCGCTGCGAGCCACGGCTGAGATCAGCAGGCCCAGGCCGCAGGCGGCGATGCCGGTCCCGCAGAGGGCCAGGAAGACGAGGCTGTGCGCTCCCCAGGAGTCCCGCAGGTGCATGAGGTGCCCCTGGGCCGCCAAGAGCAGGACGGTCTGCACGGCGCAGACCACGGACATCACGCTCATCTTGGAGAGCAGGTAGGACCAGATGTTGAGGTCGAACATGCGCTCGCGCAGGAAGATGGGCCGCTCGACGACGATGGCGGTGCAGGCGTTCATGCAGCCCATCCAGAGGGCGGCGACGGACATGATGAAGTAGGTCTGGGGCACGGCCTCCTGGCCGCGCCAGGCCAAGCCGATGAACCAGCCGATGATGGGCGCCTGCGCCACCATCATGAGCAAGGTCCCCAAGGAGCCCAGGTGCACCGCGATGGCGCGGTCCACGAGGATGTCGTACTGACGTTGGAAGCCGGGTCTGGCCATGGGGCTCAGCCTCTCAGCGCCTGCGCGGCCAGGGGTGAGCGGCGGTAGAGGGCGGCCCACTCCGGCGCGGGCTTGGCGCGGATGGTCTTGAAGACTTCGGCCTCGTGGGCCACCTGGAAATGGGCCAGGAGCTGCGGACGGTCGCCGCAGAACACCACGTAGCCCGCGGCCAGGACCACGATGCGGTCCACGGCGCCGAGATACTCCATGGAGTGGGTGGTGGTGACCACGGTCCGGCCGCCGCGCGCCAAAGACGCCAGGAGCTTGACCAGGTCCTCCTCGGTCCCGGGGTCCAGGCCCGAGGCCGGCTCGTCGAGGATGAGGATTTGGGGGTCGGCCAGGAGCTCGATGCCGATGTTGACGCGCTTGCGCTGGCCGCCGGAGAGCCGGTGGATCCGCCGGTCCTTCGCCGCCGCCAGGCCCAGGACCGCGGCCGCGGACTCGATGCGTTTGCTCACGTCGGCGGGCGGCAGGGCCGTGTCCAGGCGCAGGCCGGAGGCGAACTCGAAAGCCTCGGCCACGGTGAGCTGGGGATGGATGACGTCGTCCTGGGGCACGTAGCCCAATCCCAGCCGGTATTGGCTGCGCATCTCCCAGACGTCTTTGCCGTCGAAGGTCACCCGGCCGCTGGCGGGCCGCTGGGTCGTGGTCAGGCATTTGAGCAAGGTGCTCTTGCCGCAGCCGGAAGGGCCGATGATGGCGGTCAGCTCCCCGGAGCGGAAGGACAGGCTGGCCTCGTGCAGGAGAGCGGCCCCGCCGGCCCGGAAAGTGACGGCTTCCATCCTGAGGTTGGCCATTTCGGACCCGGTCGATGGATATGATACCGTATTTGCCCCGTCCTCGCAGGCATGACGTAACTCATTGCCTGCCGGGCCCGGGACGGGGTACACTGTATCATCGTAGGGAGGCGCCAATGAATATCTTCGAGGACAATAGCCTCAGCATCGGACACACCCCGCTGGTCAGGCTCAACCGGATGACCCAGGGCCTGGGCGCCACCGTCCTGGCCAAGACCGAGGGCCGCAATCCGTCCTATTCCGTCAAATGCCGCATCGGCGCCGCCATGATCTGGGACGCGGAGAAGAAGGGTATCCTCAAGCCGGGGGGGAAGAACCCGACCGTGCTGGAGCCGACCAGCGGCAATACGGGCATCGCTCTGGCTTTCGTGTGCGCGGCGCGGGGCTACCGATTGACTCTGACCATGCCGGAGACCATGTCTTTGGAGCGGCGCCGCATGCTCAAGGCCTTCGGGGCCGAGGTGGTGCTGACCGAGGGCGCCAAAGGCATGCCGGGCGCGATCGCCAAGGCCGAGGAGCTCGCGGCCGCGGCGCCGGGCCAGTACTGGATCCCCCAGCAGTTCAAGAATCCGGCCAACCCGGAGATCCACTTCAAGACCACCGGCCCGGAGATCTGGGACGACACGGACGGGAAAGTGGACATCTTCGTCTCAGGCATCGGGACGGGCGGGACCATCACCGGCGTGAGCCGCTACCTCAAGGAGGTCCGCAAGAAGCCCATCTGGTCGGTGGGCGTCGAGCCTTCCGCCTCGCCCGTGCTCACCGCCATCCGCAACAAGGAGACGCCCAAGCCCGGCCCGCACAAGATCCAGGGCATCGGAGCCGGCTTCAAGCCGGACGTGCTGGACCTGGCCTTGGTCGACGAGATCCAGACGGTCTCCAACGAGGAGGCGGTGGACCTGGCGCGGCGGCTGCACCGGGAGGAAGGCATCACGGTGGGGATATCCTCCGGCGCGGCCCTGGCCGCGGCTCTGCGGCTGGCGGCGCTGCCGGAGCACAAGGGCAAGCTGATCGTGGTCGTTTTCCCGGACGCCGGCGACCGCTACCACTCCTCCATCCTGTTCCAGGACATCGCGGTCTAACCCCGCTCACCAGATCGAGCAGGCCTTGCCCGCGGGCTTGGTCATGGGCGCGCCCGCCGGGCAGGCGAAGGCCCGCGCGAACTCGGGCATGTTGACGACGACTCCGTTGATGCGGTACCGCGCGGGCGAGTGAGGGTTGGTCAGCGCCCACTCGCGCTGCTGCTCCGGGCGGGCGTTCTCGCAGGCCCACTGCGCGAAGCCCACGAAGAAGCGCTGCTCGGGGGTGAGGCCGTCGTTGGGCGAGAGCGCCTTGCCCTTGACCGCGTCCTGCCAAGCCTCGTAGGCCAGGATCTCGCCGCCGAGGTCGGCGATGTCCTCGCCGAGGGAGAGCGCGCTGTTGACGTGGATGTCGTCGACGGCGACGTAGCTCCCGTACTGGTCGGAGACGCACTTGGCGCGCTCGGCGAACTGCGCGGCGTCCGCTTTCGTCCACCAGTCCTTGAGGTTGCCGTGCGCGTCGTACTGGTGGCCCTCGTCGTCGAAGCCGTGCGTGAGCTCGTGGCCGATGGTTCCGCCGGTGTTCCCGTAATTCGGGGCGTCGTCCATCTTGGGGTCGTAGAGCGGCGGCTGGAGCACGCCGGCGGGGAAGTTGATGTCGTTCATCTGCGCGTCGAAGTAGGCGTTGACGGTCGGCGGGGTCATGCCCCACTCGCCGTGGTCCACGGGCCGCCCGATCTTGCCCAGCTGCCGGCGGAACTCGAAGGCCGCGGCGCGCGCCACGTTGCCGGCGGCGTCCGTGCGCTCGACCCGCACGCTGGAGTAGTCGCGCCAGCGGTCCGGGTAGCCGATCTTGTTGCGAACGGCGCGGAGCTTATCGAGCGCCGCCTTCTTGGTCTCCGGGCCCATCCACTCGCGCGCCTTGAGGCGGCGCTCCATGACCGCCTCGATGCCCCGGACCATGGCCAGGGCGGCCTCCTTGGTCGGCGGGGTGAACACCTTGCGCACGAAGGCCTGGCCGAGCGCCTCGCCGAGCTGAGAGTCGACGAGCTCCACGCAGCGCTTCCAGCGCGGCTGGATCTCCTTGGCGCCCTTGAGGTACTTGCGGTAGAACTCGAAGTCCTCGTTGACGAACGGGGCGGAGAGGACCGGCGCGCGGCCGTTGGCCAGGTGGAAGCGCAGGTAGTCCTTCCAGACGGATAGCGGCTCGGAGCCGAGGCGCCGCGAGACCTCGGTGAAGAACGCGGGCGCGGTCACGTTGACCGTGTCGAAGGGGGGAGCTTGGAGTTGAGCGAGGTACTCCTTCCAGGCCAGGGCGGGGGCCAGGGTCTCCAGGTCGGCGGGCTTCATCTTGTGCTTCAGCTTGTAGGGGTCGCGGCGTTCCACTTTGGTCAGCGAGGCCCCGGCCAGAGCCGTCTCGAGGCGCATGATCTGGGCGGCGCTGCGGCGGGCGTCCGCCGGCGCGTCGTCGAGGAGCTCGAGCACCTTGGCGACGTGCGCGACGTAGCGCTCGCGGTTGTCCTTGGACTTGTCGTCGGTCTTGAAGTAGTAGTCGCGGTCGGGCAGGCCGAGGCCGCCCTGGTCGAAGCTCGCGATCTGAGTCTCGGAATCGTCGGGGTCCTGCTGGGAGCCCGCGGCGAACAGGATGCCGCGGCCCTCGGACTCGCGCTGCAGGCGCGCGAGCAGGGCCGAGAGCTCGCGCGTGGAGCCCGCAGCGGCGATGGCGTCGAGGTCGGCCCGGATCGGCGCCGTGCCCAGCCGGTCGGCCGCGGCCTCGTCCATGCAGGCCGCGTAGTAGTCGCCGATCCGCGCGGTGACGGCGTCGCGCTCCTTTGCCGAGGCCGCCTGCTCCAGAACGGCGCGCAGGAAGGTCAGGTTGTCCTCGGAGAGCTTGCGGTACACGTCCCACGCGGTCTGGTCCGCCGGGATGGGGTTCTTCTTCTGCCAGCCGCCGCAGGAGTACCGGTAGAGGTCGGCGCAGGGGTCGACGGAGCGGTCCATGGCCGTCACGTCCAGGCTGGGCGTGTAGGGCAGGGCCGGCTCGTCGGCCGGGGCCGCGGCGCGCGCCGACGCGGCGGTGAGCAGGAGGATCGCGGCGAGGCGGGGCGCGGTTCGGGTCATGGGTCTGGGCTCCTTAAGAGGGACGTCTCGCCGCGTATCCTACATCATTTGCGTGGCCGCCCGCCCCGCTGCCCCGGCTCTCGCGCTGGAGCCTGACGAGCCCTGCCCGGCGCAGGTGCTGGCCGGGCTAGCGGCAATGCCGGTCACTTAAGGTCCGCCTCCGTCGGCTACAGCCGTTAAGAACCTCGGAACCCCGCAGGGGTTCCGAGGCCGGCGGTGTGCCCAGCATGAGCATGACTGGGAGGTGCAAGTCCTCTGGAGAACCTGGTCGCAGGGACTCCAAGCGAAACGCAAGGCGATGGTCCGCGAGGGTCACGCTGAAAGAAGCGGATAGCGAA